>NZ_JAKUDW010000012.1:0-94225 GCF_022662595.1 Bacillus cereus group sp. BfR-BA-01524
ATCGCGGTACCACCCTAGTTGTGAAAAGATCTTCACCACTTTATTTGATAACGGTATAAACTACCGTCTTTCATTTCCTCATAATGTGAGATTTATGAAAGATGCTCCAGGACGAACTTCATGAATAATCTATATACTGATTCACACCAACCATCAGCTCTCTGAAATAGGGAGATATTCACTACTATACCCTTTCATTGCCCAAATATTATTTTCCGAATTGATTACTATCATTTTTATCACACATTAAAAATAGTGTCAACTTATATTTTGAATTTTTATGTATTACAATCTATTTAAAAATTCGAAATGTGAGTTTTAGTTTAGAAAACAAGTGGATTAGTACATAACGAATTCTAACAGGCAATAGAAAAAGAATTACGTATTATTGATACTTATTCAATAATACAACTGACCTAGAAACATAACCTGCCTCTATCTGTATTAGTTTTTTAAGAGTTTGATGGATACCAAGAAAATTTTGCATCACTATCCAGTGGCCTATTTTTCGTTTCTTCTTTAATTACACAAAACCATTCATTTAGAATTTGAGTTTTGGACAATTGAGCAGCAAGGCTATCTTCCCAAATTATATGTGAGAACCAGGCTTTCGTTTCCCATTCAAACTGCAATTTTGCGAACGAAATTATAGGGTGATCAGCTTCACGAAATTGCTCATTTACTGCCTTTGAAACTTCTAGGGCTTGCGGTAACAACTCGTTCTGAATTCTAATTCTTATCTTCTCATTTTCTAGCTGATCCCAGAAATACAATTGTCCATTTATTTGATAAAAAATATCAAATGAAGCCTCACCTTTCTTCAAATTCAATAATACGAAGGCACGTTCCACATCATTGTCAGCCGCCTTTACAGCATTAACAATTATATTTTGTGCCATTGATACCCAGTAACTAGTCGCTTCCTCTACCGGTGATTCAACATACAATTCTTCACTTAATTCATGAAGAGTGGCTTCTTGCTCATTTACTTTTTCAACTTTTTTAAAAAACCTATTAAAAAAACCCAAAACTTCCCCCTTATTACTATTTTCTATTTCACAAAATAAAAAATAGATTTTTCTTGCTCATCCACATTTACTCCTGGCGCGTATGTATGAACTTGTTGCAACACTTCTTCTATTAGCAACTCTAACTCCTGCACACTATTTTCTGGATTCCCTATTAATGTATCTGCCATACGTTCATATAATTTTTCAGGTTTAATAGTCATTCGTTCCACATTATTAGGCATCCATTTAAACGCCGGATGGTGTACGTACATTTTATTCAAACCAAATAAAACACCGAATACGTTCCTTTGTACTTCGCAAATAACGTCATAAAGCATAAGCCAATCTTTCCGTTTTAAAAGCGCCTTTCGATTGTGCCAACGATTACTTAACCATAGATTTTCTGAAATCATTCGTTTTGCTAGTTCATCTGGATATGCCGCTACTCTATCTTTTAATTCATTCACTTTCCCTTCTCCATACAAACTAACACCATCATGAACGGATGATACAATACATTGTTTTTCATAACTTATATCATATTGATTCACCACATCCGAAATCACTTTCTCTACTGTCTCTGTTAAAAAGTTACTAATCTCTAATTTGATTCCCTCTTTCGTTAAATACGTTTCCGACCATTCTTCTTCCTCATACGGATGATACGATAATATTGTCCCATCAATATGATGAATAGGAGCCCTACGGTCCTCATCTTCTGGCGGTGTTGACCATAAAATATGTAATTCTATATCTGAATGTTCATCTTCTAGCTTTCTAGCTACTGAACCTGCTAAAATAATAGCTTCTACTTTCGGATTTTGCCTATAAATCCCTGACATCTCTATTGCTTTCTCTTTTAATCCCATTTCATTTCCCCCTAAAATTGCAGTAATCCCCTATATTTCATTTATCTATTTCGATATTACAGCTTGCATTACCTTTTCAAATTTCTACCAAATTATATTTCTACCCAATAACGTTGAACAATTTCACCAGTATGAGAAGAAACTACTTCATTTTCTAACACACCACCAACCTTTTGAATCGTTTTAGCAGAACCGATATTGGATTTATCGCAAGTTATTAACACTTTCTGTAATCCTAATTTTTGCGCTTCAGCTAATGCAAGCTTTAGTTGTTTCGTAGCATAACCGTGGCGACGTTTATTTGGATGGACACTATATCCAATATGACCGCTTTCCCGTAATAATTCTGGATTTAATCTATGTCTAATATTCACAAATCCTATAAGTTCCCCTTTTTCAAAACTTAAAAACTGGCTAGATGGCACTCGATTAGCTAGTAAATTTTCTCCTAGTTCTTGTTTACTCACTTTTTCAAACCATTCATCAAGAGAATCAAAGTTTTGTAAAGAACTACTTCCATGTGGTTGTTCCCCTGAGTGTAAAAATGCGTGTCTATACGCCATAATATGCTCACTATATTCATGGATTGGTTTTAATAGTTTCATTGTTCTTCTCTCCCTCTTCATTCCATAAAACAAACACCTTAATAGCAGCTATTCACTATTAAGGTGTTTCTATCCTTTTTATTCAAATAACCCCATGCTCAAATAACGTTCACCTGTATCAGGCGCAATACATAAAACTTTTTTACCAGCGCCTAGACGTTTCGCTATCATGATTGCAGCGTAAACAGATGCTCCGGAAGACGGCCCAACTAATAATCCCTCTTGTCTAGCTAAGTTTCTCATTGTCGTTAAAGCCTCTTCGTCTGCAATTTGAATAATTTCGTTATACACTTCTGTATTTAAGTTTTTCGGGATAAACCCTGGGCTTGTTCCTACTAGTTTATGAGGACCTGGTACACCACCTGATAAAACGGGAGATCCTTTCGGTTCCACTACTGCAATATATAAGTTTGGTAATTTCTCTTTTAACGTTTCACCAGTCCCTGTAATCGTTCCGCCTGTTCCTGCCGTTGCAACAAAAGCGTCCAGCTCTCCATCCATTTGTTCGTAAATTTCAAGCGCAGTCGTATAACGGTGAATATTCGGATTAGCTGGATTTTCAAATTGTTGCGGGATAAAACTATTCGGTATTTGTTTTTGCAGTTCTAACGCCTTCGCAATTGCTCCTGGCATTCTTTGTTCTGCTGGTGTTAAAACTACTTCTGCTCCGTATGCTTTCAATAAATTAATACGCTCTTTTGACATATTATCTGGCATAATTAAAATCGCTTTATACCCTTTAGCTGCTGCATTCATCGCTAAACCAATCCCTGTATTCCCGCTTGTCGGTTCAATAATTGTATCTCCTGGTTTGATGAGACCATTTTCTTCTGCAACGTGAAGTAAATTATAAGCAGCGCGATCTTTCACACTGCGCGATGGATTAAACATTTCTAGTTTCACATACACATCTGCTGCGTCTTCCGGAATAAATTTAGATAATCGGACGACAGGTGTATCTCCTATTAATTCCGTAACGTTTTCACACAATTTCATAGCGCATCCCCTATTCTATCGTTTTCTTATCACTTGGCAGTAACCATGAAGTGAGTCCAATTAATGGTAGACAACTACATAATAGCATAATAAATTGCAGGCTATATATATCTGCTAATTTCCCAAGAACTACTGCACCTAATGCTCCAAGTCCAAACGCAAGACCTACGATTAATCCTGACACCATTCCCACTTTTCCAGGTACAAGCTCTTGTGCATATACAACAATTACACTAAAACTACTTGAACTAATAAAACCAATACATAAAAATAACGGTACAACCCACACGAGCGAAACGTGAGGTAATAAAAGTGCAAGTGGAGCTGAGCCAAGCATTGAAAATACAATTATCTTTTTCTTACCGAATCGATCTGCTAACGGTCCTCCGAAGAAAGTTCCTAACACACCAGCAATCATAAATGCGAATACGAAATACTGTGCATTTTTTATAGATAAACCGTAATGCTCTATTAAGTAAAATTGATAGAAATTACCGATACCAGCACCGTACCAAGAACGTACAAAAGTAAGAAAAACAAGAAGTATAATAACGAATTTAATGTGTGTACTTACAATTGCATTTTCCGCCTCAAGCGCAGCTCTCTTTTTCCTTCTTATAGCGCCGGTTGCTAATTCATTTTTGTACCAATTCGATACGAAAATTAATAATACAATTCCTACTGCTGCAAATGCTGTAAAACCTAATGAACCAATTTGACCGAGCGGAACGAAAATTAGCGCTGTAAAAATTGGAGCTAAAGAATTCCCCGTGTTTCCCCCAACTTGATAAATCGCTTGCGCTAACCCTCGTTTTGCACCTGCCGCCATATACGCAACACGAGCGCCTTCTGGATGAAAGACTGCGGAACCTAAACCAATAAATAAAACAGAAATAATAACAATAATAAAGTTTGGTGCAAACGCGAGTCCAATCATTCCAAGCATACTTGAAAACATCCCGAGTGGTAATAAAAATGGTGACGGCTTCTTATCTGAATACATTCCAAACACCGGTTGCATAATCGATGACGTCATATTTAACGCAAACGCAATCCATCCTACTTGCATATAGGATAAATTCATTGTTTTTTCCAAAATAGGAAACAACGCCGGCACAACTGCTTGCATCGAATCATTTAAAAAATGTCCAAAGCTAATCGCAAATAAAATTCGATATATTGTCGGTGTTTCTACAGTGTTTTTTTGTGAAACTGCCTGCATATATGAATCTCCCCTTTCTGTACAAAATATATATTTATTACAGTAGGTGTAATAAATTCTGAGTTTTGAAACATTTCTATTCTATACTGCTTTCATTTCTTTTTCCAGAAATATAACTTAACTCCCGTCATTGGCTTGCATGCTTGTAACTTTCAGCGATAAAACATTACAAAAAAAAGACAACCCAATCACATACTGGGTTGCCTCTTACATTAAATTGCAAAACGCTTATACTTCTCGTAATCGCTCGTCTTACATTCTACCTCTAATTTCGTACCTTCGTTTTCGTAACTCGTAGATAAAACGTGTGCATGATTATTGAAATACGAAACTACCTGTCCTTGATCATATGGAATTAACATTTCACACTTCGTATATTCTTTATAAATATGGGAGCGAATCATTTCTACCAGCTCTTCAATGCCAACATGTTTCTTCGCAGATAAATACACGCGATCTTCTTGTACTTTCGGAATTTCAACATCCACCATATCTGATTTGTTATAAGCATAGATCGTTGGAATATTTTCTACTCCAATTTTCTTTAACGTTTCATTTGTAATATCAATTAATTGTTCATAATTTGGATTTGCGTAATCTACGACGTGAATAAGTAAATCCGCTTCCGCTACTTCTTCTAACGTTGAACGGAACGCTTTCACAAGATGATGTGGTAATTTACTTACAAATCCAACTGTATCTGTTAATAAGAATGATTTATTATCTGGTAAATCAATATTTCGTACAGATGTTTCTAACGTCGCGAATAACATATCTTTTTCAAATACTTGCTTTTCTTCTGTACCATTATAAATTTCAAGCATTGCATTCATCGTCGTTGACTTTCCTGCATTCGTATAACCTACTAATGCTACAACAGGTATTTCATTTTTCTTACGCTGCTTTCGCTGCGTTTGACGCTGGGCAACGAGCGCTTCTAAATCTTTATTCAAAACTGAAATTTGTTCTTCAATTTTACGACGGTCTAACTCCAACTTCTTCTCACCGACACCTTTATTTTTCGTACCAACGCCGCCACTCTGTCTCCCTAACGATTCACGAAGGCCGATTAAACGAGGCATCATATACTGAAGGTGTGCTACTTCTACTTGTAGCTGTGCTTCTTTCGTTTTCGCACGTTGCGCAAAAATATCTAAAATTAAAATGGTACGATCAATTACCTTACAATCTAAATCCTCTTCTAAATTTCGAATTTGTGAAGGAGATAATTCATCATTAAAGATGACCATATTCGCATCTATTTCTTGTACATACGCTGCTACTTCTTCAATCTTTCCTTTTCCGATATAATGCGATGGATTTACTCGTTGTAAATTTTGCGTTACTTGCCCAATTACCTCTACATCACAAGCTTCCGCAAGATTTGTTAACTCTTCCATCGAATATGCAAAATCATCTTCATTACCTACATTTACTCCAACTAAAACTGCTCTTTGTAATACTTCTTCCATATATTTATTCCTCCATTTCGATTACGTAAAATAAAAAACACAGGTCGCGCTGCCTGTGTTTTCGTAAACGGATAAGGGTTCACCGAAGAAATAGAAGAAAGCTATGCTTTCATCCTATTTTATAGTCAAAAAGTCCCAAGATTGTATACGTATCCACAATAAGTGTTCACTTATACAATCCCATTCTATTTATAAAGGCAAAACAAAAAGAGGGCGTATTCGTCCCTCCCTCTTTTTCACATATAAGCTTAATAAAGGGTTCCTTTAAAATAGGCAGACCAATCCCGTTCACTCTGTACACAGACAGAGCCTTTGAGCGCTATTCAATTATTGGCACAAAGTATTGAGACGTAATCTGATTAAGATCAAAGGAAGCCCCTCCGTTCATTTTAAGTTACATAAAGTGTAGCATAAGTAATTCGCTTTCACAAGGTTTAACAACCTATATCACACTAAAGAAAATCGTTATATTTTTACTTTAATCGTCATTTTTTGCGAGTTTTTCTCACAATAAAAATAACAAAAGCAATTATCCATAAAAGCCCCATGGAAATAATAGCCACTTGCCACAAACTCAAACCGCTCACCATCTCACCCTTTAAATCCACTTTCTTCGTCGGAACAGACTCTTTTGCAATTTGACTTAAAACCGATTTGTCCGCCCCTGCCTCATCCAATCTCTTCGATCCACTACAACTATGTGTATGTAATTGTTTTTCTGATCCTCTTTGAGTAGAAAATACTAAGTACTCTCCTCCTTCTACAAAGCGAAACATACAATCACCACCCTTTGTATATACGATAATTTGCGAAGAAGTTGTCCCTTTCCAAATTTTCTTCACCTCAAATAACACTTCAGTTCCGACCTCTTCTTTCCTTCCAACCTCAATTACTTTCCCCTCAAACACTACATCGTTTTTTTGAAATGCATCTTCTGTTGATACTTTAATACAATCACAAGCATAAGATTTCTCAGGAAAAATAATAAGAATAAAGCTACAAATGATGATGATGATGATAGGAAACATGTGTAAAATTCTTTTCAAGGAGCTGAACTCCCTTCATTATCAATTTTAGAAACTTCTCGTATATTATTTTTACAGCACTCGCCAAATTCCTTCATAGCAAGTTAATCATTATCGTTTTAATACAACAAAAATCTTTATTGACATTTTTATAACCTAATATTAGTATCAGGTTATAAAAATAAAAGTTAGGAGATGTTCCTATGCATTCTAAATCTCGTATTACTGCAATTGGTACTTATGTTCCAGATCAAATATTGTCTAATAACGATTTAGAAAAGATGGTCCATACGAATGATGAATGGATTGTACAAAGAACAGGAATGAAGGAAAGAAGAATCGCTAGCGATGAAGAATACTCCTCAAACTTAGCCATTAAAGCAATTGAAAATTTATGTACAACATATAAGAAAAACTTAGAAGATGTCGACTGTATCATTGTCGCTACTACTACTGCTGATTACGTTTTCCCTAGTGTTGCTTGCCAAATACAACAATACTTCAACATACCTCATACACTAGCTTTTGATTTAAATGCAACTTGTGCTGGTTTTACATATGGACTACACGTCGGTAATAGCTTAATCACTTCTGGATCACATGAAAAAGTACTTGTCGTAGCGACAGAGACATTATCTAAAGTTACTGATTATACCGATAGAACGACCTGTATTTTATTCGGTGATGGTGCTGGAGCTATTTTATTAGAAAGAGATGAAAACACCCAAAGCTTTATCGCTGCTCACATGGGAACAAACGGTGATGGCGGCATTCATCTATATAGAACAAACTTATCTACTACTATGAATGGCACACCACTGCAAACAAATGAAAAAATCGTTCAAAATGGAAGAGAAGTATATAAATGGGCAACACGCACAGTACCAAAAGGCATAAAAAATTTATTACATACCGTAAATATGCAAGTAGATGATATAGACTGGTTCATACCCCACAGCGCTAACTTACGAATGATCGAATCTATTTGCGAAAAATCTCAAATTCCAATACAAAAAACATTAACGAGCGTGGAATATATGGGGAATACCTCTTCAGTCACCATTCCACTCGCTTTAAATTTAGCTATAAAAGAAGGAAGGTTAAATAACGGAGACACACTTTTACTATACGGATTTGGTGGCGGACTTACGCATTTAGGACTTATTGTAGAGTGGAATTTAATTTAAGTGTGTAAAAAGAGGTTCTAGTCAGTAACTAGAACCTCTTTTTCATTTAATTTCTTGCCCCTTTTCGAGACCATATCACAACAGGAATAAGTAATAACGCTAACACGCCTCCAGCCAATGACAATGCCGCATAACTTGAATTCGCTACTACCATACCTGACATTGCTCCACCAGAAGCTCCAGCTAGCGCAATAAAAACATCTATTTTCCCTTGTGTTTTAGCACGTGTAGACGGTGTTGTGGAATCAACGATTTGTGCTGTACCACTTATCAATCCGAGGTTCCATCCTAGCCCAAGTAAAGACAGAGCAACGATTAATAATAATAAAGAATCACTTGGCGCTATCGCAGCTATGACACCCGCTGCAAGTAAAATCACTCCACCAGCTATGCTCATTGTAGTTCGGCCAATTTTATCAATTAACATTCCTGTAACGAGAGATGGAAGATACATTGCACCTACATGAAAACCTATCACAAGTCCTACTGCACTTAAACCGTGACCGTGGTGTCCCATATGAACTGGCGTCATCGTCATAATCGCAACCATCACTATTTGCGTAAGTATCATTACGATTGCTCCAACTGTAATACCTCGTTTATTTTCTTTCGCTTCTTCTGTTATTGGTTGTCCTTTATATGTATGTTCCTGTTTATATCTTTCTATTATGTTAGCAATAATCAAAGGATCTGGACGAAGCATAACAAAAAGAACTAGACCCGCCAGTATAAATGCTGCTGCCGATAGTATGAACGGACCTGCAAGTTTAGGAACTCCAATTGATTGAGCAAAACTTCCCATTACCCCTACTAAATTTGGTCCTGCAACTGCACCAAAAGTCGTCATTACCATCGTAATACTAACAGCCGTTGCTCTCTGCTTCTTATCTGCTAAATCTGTACCTGCATAACGAGCTTGTAAATTCGTAGCTGTACCGGCACCATATATGAGTAAAGAAATAAGTAAAAGAATAATGCTATTTGTTAAAGCTGCCATTACAACACCAATTGCTCCAAATCCACCTACTATAAACCCTGTTGCAAGACCTATCCGGCGTCCATATCGTTGCGAAAGCTTTCCTACTATGAAAGCTGCTAATGCCGATCCCAATGTAAACATAGCAGTTGGTAATCCTGCAAATGCATCTGTTCCAAGCATTTGCTGCGCAAGAAGTGCACCTACTGTAATACCAGCAGCTAGTCCTGCACCGCCAAACATTTGTGAAATGCTGACGATTATTAACGTTCGTTTGTATAGTTTTTGTTGCTCTTCTTCTGTGTACACATGATTATCTATTAAAGCCCCTGCCTTATCTAGCAATTCTCCATCCTCCTTTTAAAATTAATCCCTCTTGTTAATGTACTATGTATAACGTTACATATTCAATGGCATTTTCCATTCATCCCTTTCATTCTAAAAAACTTTCTAATCATACTCGACTTATCCCATGCTATATTAAAAATACTACTATTCACAATATGCAAGGAGAAAACAATGAAAAAAACAGTAGAATTATGTGAAGCTTGCAAACATGATCCAGTATATAAAATAGAAGAATCCGATCAAGCAAATCAACCTTATAAATTATGTAACCAATGTCATGAGCCTCTTATTTCGTTATCTTTACATCCTAAAGAATGGTACCACCTTGTAATGATTCACTCACCTTATAAATATTATTTGCATGATAGTTTTTATGAAGAAGATGGTAAAGCGAAGCAACCAAAATTAGAGATGAATGAGCACAAACTTACACCCGTGCCCACTTTAGAAGAAGTTCGCTCTAGTTTAGAGGAATTACTTGATTACACCATGACTAGATGGTTTCTTCAAGAAGCAGAAATTGAAGCTCTTAATAGGTACGATCAAAACGAAGTACTAGATGCTGTTATAAACCGCTTTTCAAACACAATGAATGGTGTAATTAAAACTAGATTACTTGAGATTGTTATATGTATACTAGGAGAATTCGCCTCAGATTGGATAAGAAAACTGTGGAAGGCATTTGATGAAGATTTACTTGCACCTCTTTCTCACGCTGCAGCTTATTGTTTACCATTTGAAGAAGCCTTTCCTTTAGTAATAGAAAGGCTAAAAACAGTATTAAAAAGTGAGCTTCCGACCACTTCCTTCATTTGTCTGCATTCTTTTCAATCATCAGAAACATTAGATTGGATAGAGGAACATGCAGTATCATTTCATAACGATTGGGCGCGATTAGCTGCAGTATCACAACTAACTTGGAGACGAATTAAGTCTTGGCTAACAAAAGGACACCCTTTAAGTTTAATAGCACTTGATGCAATGGTTAGCTGTATACCTGCAAATGAAGATGTACTACATGAAATGGATCCAAAAATTTTATTAGCAGATCCGTCAGAAATAAAGTCAACCTTAATAGCTTACAAACAAAGAGACAATGTTCCAACTGTCAAAAGAAGTGTTGAAACTATTTTAGAAAACAAGACAGAAATATTTCAATACATGAATCCTTTACAAATATCTATCAAAAAGAAACCACAAAACTTTTTAGTTATGGATGGCACAGTACAAATCCATGAAAACAGACTGGATGAATACGTAGACTTCATTAATACAAACAACTTTACTGATGTTTACATTAATGATCTTAGGTATAGTTTGCACCATATTAATTTTCTTGAACACTGCCCGCAAATTGAAAGCTTACACATTAGTAGTATATATATTACTGATTATTCAGCCCTATATAAATTAAAAAACTTAAAATCTTTATCACTAGAAGAACCACAAGTTCCACTAAACTTAACAGAGCTAGAAAGCTTTACAAATTTAGAGGAACTTCACATACAGTGTAATAAAAACATTAAAGGCTTCGAATCTTGTCCTAACCTAAAAGAACTATACATTTGGAAATACAAACCGAAACAAAAGAACCTTGAAGAATTAATGTCTTTACAAAAAATTGAAAAACTAAGCATTACACAAGGGAACATTAATTCATTAAAAGGATGTAGGTCATTACCTAAATTAAAGCATTTAGAACTCAATTATTTAAGAAATTTAGAGCATATTGATGAAATTGAAAACAATGCTTCAACTTTAAAATACATCGAATTCGACCATTGCAGTAAACTTAAAAACCACGAATATTTGCGCTATTTAACGGAATTAGAAACTCTCATCTTATCAAGTTGTGGTAACATACGAAATCTACAATTCATTAAAGAACTACAAAAATTAAAACATTTAAGCTTCGTGGATTCTACGATTGTAGACGGAAATTTAGAATCTTGCGTCGGAATTGATTTTGTTGGTTTTAATAATAAAAGGCATTATAGTCATAAATTTAAAGAATTAAATCCAGATTTTTCATACTAACGTAAGGAAAACAGGCTAATAGCAGCCTGTTTTCCTTTACGCTTCTTCTACTATCCGTCCCCTTCTCTTTTTACTCAAAGCTTTCCCTTCCCAAAACAACAAGCTTACGAAAGCACAAATTAAAATAATTGGCACACTTGCTTTATATAAATCTGTAAAACTCATAGCCATCTGATTCTTGGCATAATGATTCACATCATTCGAAAATGTGAGTACCTCTTTCTTTATACTTTCCTCTTGTTTTTCAACTTCTTTTGTCACTTGCCTCATAACTTCTTCTCTTTTTACATCTCTATATTCTACTGGAACTTCTCTTAATATTTCAGCCGTCTTGTCGCGAATCAATTCTTCCTTTTTCTCTTTACTTAATCCCATTGCCATTGCATTTTGTTTTTTATTTATATTAGACTCTAAACTTTGATTCTCTATTTTCTCTTTAGTCATTTGTAAAATTTCAGCTTGCTCAGCACTATTCACATGAATATTCCGCACCTTTTCTTCTGCATAACGATATACCTTTTCTTTATTTACAGTTAAATTGTGAGTTAAGTTAGAGACAAATATTGCGACCGCCAATACAATTCCAACTTGTCGTAACATTGATACAACACTTTGAGAAGCAGTTAGTAATTCTCCTTCAAATGAAGACGCACTTAAAACTGTAATTGGCCCCACTACTAAACCATATCCAACACCTAATATCATACATGGAATAATAATTTCTATATTTGTTGAATGAACATCGATCATTTGCAACCAATAGTAGGCTAGCCCCATAATAAGAAATCCTGACAAAATAATAGTTACTTTTCCGAGTTTTTTAATTAAAGTTGCTGCAACTGGTGAGACAAAAAATATCATTGCTGAAATAGGTGTCACTAAAAAAGCCGCTTCAATTTCCGTTCGACCTTGTAGTTTCGTCAAGAACGTCGGAAGCAATACAGTAACTCCAATTAAAAATAAATTACTTAATATAACAACGATCGACGCTCCGACAAACATTCGATCTTGAAATAACTTTAAATTCACCATTGGGTTATGAATCTTTCGTTCTACTAAAACAAATAGAATAAGAGAAATAGTACTAATTGTATAACAAGACAAAGCAATATTACTTTGCCATCCCCATGTATTACCTTTTACTAATATGAGAGTAAATGAAAAAATTGCTGTGCTACTTAATAGTAGTCCTATCCAATCTATTTTTGAGATAATACGTTCTTCATTTTTTATTTGTAGCATGATGCAACATAACACGATTCCTATTATACAAACCGGAACATTAACGAAGAACACCCATCTCCATCCTAAATTTTGCGTAATAATTCCACCTATTACTGGTCCCATAGCAGCTGACAATCCTTGTGTTACTCCTAAAATCGCAAGCGCAACATGCCTTTTAGCTAATGGCATAGCTGATACACCAATTACCATACTTGTTGGAAATAAAATCGCTGCCCCAATACTTTGTATAAAACGAGAAAAAATAAGAAAATCACCTGTATTAGCAAAAGCGCAAAGTACCGATCCACCACCAAAAATCACCAGACCAAGAATATACATCTTTGCTTTTCCAAAGATATCAGCTATCCGCCCTAACGGAATGGCAAGTACTGCAATCGTCATTGTATAAACATTTAATACCCAAGACATCTTTTCTAATGAAGTATTTACACTCGATTGTATTGCCGGTAAAGCTATATTCATAATTGTCGTATCAATCATACAAAGAAAGATACCTAGACACATTAAAAAGACAATCTTAATACCCTTTGATTGCTCCATCTTTATATACCCCTTTATTTATTGTGAACGCGTTTTTCATTCTTCTGTTTTATTGTTTTCTTTCGCCTCTAACTCTTCTAATTTTTTCTTCAAAGTCTCCACTTGTGCACTATACGATGCAATACCTACGTCTAGTGAAATTTCTTCGACGAAAGTAATACCTACTCTCCACTTTTCATATTTCAATCGAAGATCTGCAATGTACGCTTCTTTTCTTTCAATTTCATCTTTAATCCATTTTTTTATTGTTACATCATCACTATAGTTACCAAAATACATTCTCATTAAAAAATCCGAACGTAAAACATCCTTCTCTACAGGTGTCTGCATGTATTGATAAAATTCTTCACGCCCTTCATCTGTAATAAAGTACATTTTCTTATTCGGTTTTCCCTCTTGCATGACAACCTCTTTTTTTATTTTCCCCTCATTCTCCAATTGTCGTAACGTTGGATAAATCATTCCAAAACTTCCATCAAAAAAATGAGTAAATACGTCTTCAAACACAATTTTAATATCGTAACCAGACAATTCCTTTTCCATTAATAAACCTAAAACAACATCTCTTCCCTTCAAAGTAAAACCCCCACATATTATATAATCAATAATCATATTAACAATGTTAATATGATTATTGATTATATACCTTATTCTGTTAATTGTAAAATGTTTCTAAATAAAAAAGCCCCATAATTTGGTTTCACCAATTCACAGGGCCATTTTCTTATTTACTCTTTAACACCTACATCTTGCAAAACTTCAATATCCTCTTTCATTTCATAATAATAAGAAGGCAATTCTATACCATGTTCTAAGAAATAATCTTCTATGAATGAAATAATGATTTTTAACGTTTTCACACGGGCATACAATTTATCGTTACTTTCAATAATATGCCACTTCGCATTTGGCTTACTTGTTCTTTCAAACATGTCTTCCATCGCTTCAACATACTCATCCCATTTTTCACGATTACGCCAATCTTCGTCTGTAATTTTCCATCTTTTCAAAGGATTTTTCTCTCTATCTTTAAATCTCTTTAACTGTTCCTCTTTACTTATATGATAGAAGAACTTCCCTATTATGTAATGGTCATCTGTTAGTAGTTTTTCAAAATCATTAATCTCATCATATGCTCTCATCCACTCTTCCTTTGTAGTAAAACCTTCAACACGCTCAACTAACACACGACCGTACCATGAGCGATCAAAAATAGTAATTTGCCCGTACTGTGGAATTTTGCGCCAGAAACGTTGCAAATAATGGTAACGTTTTTCATGAGGTGCAGGCGCTCCAATTGGATTTACTTGGAACCCACGTGGGTCAAGATGTTCCGTCACCCGCTTAATTGCCCCACCTTTACCAGCCGCATCCCATCCTTCCATAACAAGCATAACCGCGATTTTTTCTTCTTTCAAAATTTGTTGTAATGCTAATAAGCGCCTTTGATATTTTTCGAGTTTCTTATTGTACTTAGATTTTGATTCAATTTTTTTCGTTAAGTCTACTTTAGCAAGATGTCCATTTTCCATAAAACAAATCCCCCTTGTTGTATGACAATGTTATTTTAACATATTTTTGGCAATTTTTTCATATCCTAAAAAGCTGTGTAGAAACATCTCTACACAACTTCCCTCTCTAATTTCACAATATACAAGCACATTTAACTACATTAAAATAAATAATTTATACGGAACTCTTAGTATATTCTTTTTATTAAAACGTAAAAATAGCCCTTTTAAAAAGGGCAGCAATCTAAGTATAGAAAAAATAAATTTATTCTTTCTTACTACATACGTAATTATGCCAGCTATAAGAGTAGTGAATAAGATATTAATTCAATACTCACAATACCCACTTTACATTATATGGTATATTCACTCGTAAAAAGAAGATAATAACAAGTAAATCCATTAAAGAATGGGAGCTCTCAAAAAATGAAACGAAAAATATTAACTCTCTTTACGCTTATATGTTTAGCACTACCAATGCAAGCTAGTGCTTACACATTTCAGTCACTACCGATTGCGTCAAAGTCTAAACAATGGTATGTCGAAATTGATAAATCTCATAACTCAAACAAGCAAGCAATCCAGCCGAAACAAGGTGTATTTGATACGTATAGTTTACTCGTAAAAAACATCGGTCATGATGTATCAAACGTATCCGTGGAAATACTTGATAACAATCCTACCTCTAAGGCTACCTTTAAACCTACTACACCTAATGAAAATATTTCTAAAAGTCATACAAGCTTTGACTACATGGTATTCCCATTAGACTTTAATAGTCATAATTTTAAAGTTGTGATCACTTGGGAAGAAAAGAATTTCTCTTATAACGGCCATCCGGTAAATGAAGGTAAAAAAATGAAACAAACATTTGTATTTAATGAAGAATAAGTCCTAATTTCTTTAGGGCTTATTCTTCTTTTTTGAAACCTGCTTGTATCGCTTCCGTCACTTCTTTTGTGATTTCTAATTTTGTTGCTTCCATACTAATTTTTTTGTGCCAAATATGTATGGAAGGCTTTTCATTACAAAGTTGTTTTATTAATACTGGTTGATTATATGCTAGGTTATTTTCTATATAGATCTAGCCCTCTTTTCCCATATAATCAATTAAATCGACGAATACTCGGTACAGACAATGCTATTCCAATTGTTAAAATTACTAAACTAGCTAGTGTTATAATAGTTATCTCGCCACCTATGACAGCAGCTAACCAGCCTACAACTACATACCCTAATGGCAATAAAGCAAAAGAACCCAACATATCAAGGCTTGCCACCCTTCCGAATGCTTCTTCCGGTACGAGTTCCTGTAAACTCGTTTCCCAAATGAGTCCAAATATCATCATGCCGAATCCTTCAATTGCCATTAAGAATATTAAAGCAGGTGCCCAAGAAATGAATGGCATAATTAATAAAGCAATGCCACTAATTAAAACACCTCCATAAGCCAGTAATCCTCTCTTCTGCCACCGCTCTTTCCCACCAAATATCAATGCAGCAATTACAGCTCCACCACCAGAAAAGGCCATTCCAAGTCCATACACGTAAGCTTCAAAATGATGATGAACATTAAATAACCATGGAATTAATACGACGATAATGCCGGCATAACAAATATTTATAAAAGAAAAGACTAAAATTGTAATCCATAGCCAAGGATGACTTTTTAAAACGAAAACACCTTCCATAAACTCTTGTTTGTAATCAATGTTACTCTTTTCAATAGACTTTACTTTTTTAAACTTAATTTCTTTTAAAAATAATAAACATAAAAATGATAATAAGTACGTTACTGCATCTAGTCCGAAACCTATCCCTGCAGACGCAACCGATACGATTACCCCACCAAGTGCTGGTCCAATTAATCGTATACCTTGATTACTCATTTGAGTGAGTGCGTTAGCTGCATTACGAATTTCAGGAACGAATACTTTCGCCCTTACAGCAGAATATGCTGGTTGGAATATCCCTTCCATAAGTCCGTATAAGGCAACGAGAATGTATAAAACTGTAATTGTTAATAAATCCATAAATATAAGCGATGCAAGTAATAGCATTAATATACAGCGGAGTATATCCGTAAATAACATTAATTTAACCCGATCAATTCGGTCTACAATTAAACCTGCAAACGGTAAAGCGAGAATATTAGGTAGCATGTACATCGCCATTGTCATTCCCATCACAACTGTTGAGCCAGTTAATGAATACACAACAACCGGGAGTATGACCATAGTTATCGAACTACCTAAGACCGAGAGTAATTGTCCAATCCATAAAAATTTAAAGTGTGGTGATACTTTAACCGGTAATAATAATTTACCAACATAACCTAAACTTTTCTCCTTTTGTATTTCTCCTTGCATGTCTCTCCCCTCTTTTTGAATGACTATAGAATTCACAATGTATAACTGAAAATTTATAACATTCCATTTCTAATTATATAAGAAACAATTATGTTATGGTAAAATTATCAAAAAAAATATAAAGGAGAATACATCATTATGCCTCCAAATTCACATAACATCGAACACCAGATCTATACAATGTGTATGATCCAACGTAACAATGAAGTTTTACTCATAAGACGCCCCAACCATCGAGGTTTCCCTGGCTACATAGCTCCTGGCGGCAAAGTAGATTTTCCCGAAAGTATCGTTCAAGCCGCTATAAGGGAAGTAAAAGAAGAAACTGGATTACTTGTTTCGGATTTAAATTTTAAGGGATTAGATGAATATGTAAATCCGAAAGGGAATGTTCGGTACATGGTATTCAACTACTGGACAGACTCATTTGAAGGTGAACTTCTTTTGAACCCTCCTGAGGGCGAATTATTATGGATACCAATCGATACAGCACTAAAGCTACCTATGCAAACTTGGTTTAAAGAAAGATTCCCATTATTTTTTGAAAAAGGCACTTTTGAAATTCAACGTGTTTGGGATGATGAGCTAGATAAACAAGTTTCTATGACAATTACCCATACATAAAAAAGCTTGGAAACCTATCCAAGCCTTTCTTACCTCTGTGCAATTCTTTCAATCTTATAATGAATATGTAAAAATTCAAGTCCAAATAGCCACATGCTATGATGAGCTGTTAACATTTCATCCTTACCCTCTGTAATGATGAAAGTCTCTGCTAACGGTAAACGGATTGTTAAGAACCGAGTATGTAAATAAATCCCCTCATCTCCCTGGACATTTTCTCTTAACTTACTAGTAATGATTAAATCATGATTATCATTACATAGCCTCAAAATACCAGTCATATTCGAATAAGGTAAAGGCAAGGCGATATTCATATATGTCTCATCCTTATTTGTATGCTTTGAATAAAGAGCTACAAAAATAGATTCACCTGCTTCATTTTTCCTTAGCCAAGCTCTTACATTCTCTCTTCCATCTTCCTCATCCATTACACCAATGATAGAGCCATGCATCGGTTCCCACTTGTCGCCCATTCCTAAATGTATTTGTCCTACACGCTTGCTCATTTTCTCATAACAAAATGCAAATGTGCGGAACCAATGAGCCCATTTAATATTCGATTGCAACTCATACTCTGTTGTATTTTCATAAAAATGAATAATGGTTAAAGGAATCTTCGTTGCTTCAAATGCCTCACTATGAAAATCATTCATTTTATCAACTAAACCATTGTATTCCTTACTGTCTACTAAATTTCTGCCATATAAAAACGCTTCACCAATTGCCACATTTCCTCTTAACTTACTCATTGGTTTTCCGTAGTATTTATAATTCGGAACACTCTTTTCGATCATCCAGCCAACAAATGCTGGTAACGCTACTCCAATTCCATTGACAACACCGTGAATCCAAACCATTTGGGTAATTGTAATCGTCATTACATGCTTCAAATTCCCATATGAGTATATGAGTGAGAACATAATTGTAACCATGAGCGTACTAGACGAAATGATTAGAAGAATCTTTGCACTGATAGTATTAAATTTTGCTCTCCAAACGTAAAATCCATATCCATAAATCGCACATAAATATAGAAACACTGCAAAAAATTCAAATATTCTCGAGTATGTAATTCCTATTGCAACTGTCATAGGTGAAATCATAATGATAAACATAATAGCATCATATACTTTACTTCTCTTTTCTCTTTTTCTCCCTATTAAACCAGCTGATAATGGCAATAGAAACGCCGAATAATGAAAATGTGCAGCTGTGAGTAAAACAATGTCAGAGCTAAAATGCATAATTGAAAGTTTTGCTACTGAAGCAAAAAACCAAAAACCACCTAAAAACAAATAAATAAACGCACTATCTATGGCGGTCTCTTCTAACGGCTTCCATCCTCTTTCTAGCAATCTACTTACACCAAATAACGCAACAATTCCTGTATACACAAACCAAACTAGCGCAAATACATTGTAATTTGTGACGAAAGCTAGCATTGTACAAATTGCTGCGATTGGATATAAAAACGATACGAATTTATAAAATAATAAATACGATCCATCTCTTTTTCTTTTATCAATAATACAAAACGATATTGGTATAAATAATAAAACAGATAATAATATAATTGCTTCAACAGGATTTGTATTCGACCGCTCACATAATAGAAAAACAACATAACAAGCAAGCCCAAATATTATATTTTTCATATCGTTTATTTCCTTTCCACAAATGTTCCCTTATATGAAAAAAGCGAGCCAATTAACGGGTTTCGTACTTGTACATGAATTCGAAAACATTGTAGTTCATCATCATAACTTTCAACAATTTTTGCTTCACCATACAAAAATTTTGGTAACGGAATTTTTCTTCCAAACATATAAAACCATTGTTTCTTTGAAGAAATATGCATTGCACCTAACTCATCGATATGAAAATGCAGTGTAGAAACGAGTAAATGTGGTTCGCCAAAATAATCTACAATTTCATTTTCTTTTTCATCCAATTGCATAACTGCATTAAAATATCTTTTCTTATTATGAAAATAAAAAGTACGATTCCACCTTACTAATTCTTGTCCATATTCATCTCGCTCAGCTGTATTTTGTATCGTAAATGGAATTTCCTCTCCTCGTTCTGAGAAAAACATTCGAAACCTCGATGCAATTTTTAATATGAATTTTACGAAAAAAGAACCACCGTAAATTTCATCCATCTTTCCTTCCCCTGTAAAACTATTTTCTTCTGTAATCGCATAACGCTTCTGCAATTCAGGATGAAGATTTTTATAGATATCCCCTAATAATCGTTCATACATATTAGCCATACACTTATCCCTTTCTCGTCCTCTTGCAATTTTTCGCGCTTGGTAAATCGAAACTATTTATATAACCGACAATTGATAACCCCATTAGAAGAATATTTAATGTAATCGGATTAAACGGACCTGTAAAGCTTGCAATATTCGTAAATCCTGCCGCTATCGTTAAAACCAATAACACAATAATATGCAGGATAAATAATTTTCGTTTTGTTAGTGGCAACAGCCATACGACACCGAAAATTATTTCTAACACCCCAATTATTTTAAGTATATATACACTATTTTCATTTGAACCGATTAATACAGAAAGCATCTTTACTTCTTCTGAATGAGTAAACAGTAGTTTTGGCACTATCCCTTGATATATCCATACAAAAGCAAATAAAAAACATACGAGCCAATACGTCATTGTTCTTCTAATTAGTAACCTAGGATGAAGCCCCTTTTCTAACCATAATTTTAAGGCATCAAAACTCCAAGCCGTCGCCCAACCTAATAACGGACGAAAAATATAGGAATCTATTACATTTCCTATACGACCAAATCTTGTATCATAATCATATTGTGTCTCAAAATGGATGTATTCTTTATTCGGCGTATACTTCCAATAACCACGTCCTATTTGAATAAGAGATAATGTATTATCCGTCCAAAATTTTAAAGAGGAAATTCTTTCACCAGTTTCTTTTCTTATTTCACCTATTGATTCCCCTTCTCCAGCTATTTCAAGCCCAAATCCAATCTTTGTTTTATACAAAAACTTCTGTGGTTCTCCTTCTTTTTTCTCTAAATACGAAATTTCAGTAAAGCGAGCATCCCACTCTGTATGTATATCTGGTTCTTGCGTATATTCCCATAATTTTTCCATCGTCGTTTTCATTTTTGTCGCAACATAAATAGGCTGTTTCCTTTTCATTCTCCCACCTCCTATGCACTATAAGTTTAATGTACATGCAATGAATTTATTTTGCTACATTTTTCACAAACTTCCCTGGAAAAAGAAAGAATTTTAAAAATATATATAAAACACTTGATTCCCCGAAAAATTTAAATTATTATAAAACAAATGTTACCAACAACTTCATAAATCAAACACTCTCGCCTAAAACGTGAGATAGAGGTTGCGATACTTATGAGTATTCTAATGGAGACACAGAGATGTCTATGAACTTAGATGAAAGGAAGTATTGCCGAAATTGATAAGTTTCTCTGCATTTATCAATTGGGGCTGTTTTCGAATAGAAACAGAACTGTCATATGTACAGACGTGTATGTATGAAGAGCTATCTACAAAAAAGAGATATCATTTTTTATGATATTCCTTTTTTGGCGGTTTTTTTATTAGCTCCGTTTTCTGTTTCCCTTTTCCTGTAACAGCACCATCCTCACTTATTTGAGATGGTGTTTTTTGTTTGTCTTTCTGGTAACTACAGGAGTATTGGGATTTATATATTTTCTAATCTATTCTTAAAAATAGACGAAAGAAGGAATTTGTAATGGAAACAATTGTTCAAAAATTTGGTGGCACTTCTGTCGGAAGCGTCGAGCGCATTCAACATGTAGCAAATTTAATTATTGAAGAATATGAAAGAGGTCATAGCGTTGTCTCTGTCGTTTCAGCAATGGGAAAAAGCACGGATGAACTTGTCGCACTCGCTAACGTTATTACAGAAAATCCAAGTAAACGTGAAATGGATATGCTTCTATCTACAGGAGAACAAGTAACTATTTCATTATTAACAATGGCACTGCAAGCAAAAGGCTATCGTGCAATTTCATTAACAGGGTGGCAAGCTGGTCTTACGACAGAATCTGTACATAGTAGTGCACGGATTACTGACATTCATACAGATCGTATTCAATCTTATCTTGCTGAAGGCACAATTGTTATCGTAGCTGGTTTCCAAGGTATAAGTGTAGAAAATGAAATTACAACGCTTGGCCGTGGTGGCTCTGATACGACTGCTGTCGCACTAGCCGCTGCACTTAAAGCAAAAAAATGTGATATTTATACGGATGTGACAGGCGTATATACAACGGACCCACGAGTTGTAAAAGACGCTTACAAATTAGACGAAATTTCTTATGACGAAATGTTAGAGCTTGCAAATCTTGGTGCTGGCGTATTACACCCGCGAGCTGTTGAGTTTGCTAAAAATCATAACGTAGTTTTAGAAGTTCGCTCAAGTATGGAACAAGAAAACGGAACAATTGTAAAAGGAGAATGTAACATGGAACAACAATCAATCGTTAAAGGTATTGCATTTGAGGATAACATTACACGTGTCACAATTAAAGGACTAGAACAAGGATCGCTTTCAACAGTTTTCTCTACATTAGCAGCAGCACACATTAATGTAGATATCATCATTCAAAGTATTACAAATGAAGGAACTGTACATCTCTCCTTCTCCATTCACTCGAATGATTTAAGAGAAACTTTAAAAGTTTTGGAACAAAATCAAGAAACTCTTCACTACGAATCTGTAGAACATGAAAATCACTTAGCAAAAGTATCAATCGTAGGATCTGGCATGGTATCTAACCCTGGTGTCGCTGCAAATATGTTTACTACTTTAAAAGAAGAAGATATTCATATTAAAATGGTAAGTACATCAGAAATTAAAGTGTCTGTCGTTATTGACCGCCTTCATTTAGTAACAGGGGTTGAGGCGCTGCATCAATCATTTATGGCGAAAATTGAGCCTTTAGTGCAAATGAGCTAATTTGATATGCTCAGTAACACTTATAAAAAAATCATATTAATCTACTTCCTTCCTATTAAATAAAAGCTGTTCGTTAACAAGATGCTATATGACATATAAAAAAACACCTTGTCACCTTTTCCTATACTACGACAAGGTGTTTTTGACTGAAAGGAATTTGTAACTACTTAGTAGTATAATTATGAGGATGATTAAATAATAAACTTTTATACATAAGGAGATAAGAATATGGCAAAAAACAAATTACTACGAATGGACAATGTCAGCATCGTTGTAGAATCCCTTGATAACGCAATCTCTTTCTTTGAGGAGATTGGCTTGAACCTCGAGGGGCGAGCCACTATCGAAGGTGAATGGGCTGGTCGCGTAACTGGACTCGGCTCTCAGTGCGTAGAGATTGCTATGATGGTCACTCCAGATGGCCACAGTCGAATTGAACTTTCGCGATTTCTCACCCCTCCTACTATAGCAGATCACCGAAATGCTCCTGTAAACGCCCTCGGTTATCTACGCGTCATGTTCACCGTTCAAGATATTGACGAAATGGTATCCAGACTCACTAAGCATGGTGCAGAGCTCGTTGGCGAAGTAATTCAGTACGAGAACTCGTATCGTCTCTGCTACATTCGTGGAGTCGAAGGAATTTTAATCGGTTTAGCGGAAGAACTCGGTAATAAATAAGCAAGTGACGTTTTGTAAAAAGGCACTATCATTGAATAAAACGTAGACTCTTAAGCGACTTTATTATTATATTTTTGACCCCGTCCTAACTTTAGAACGGGGTTATGCTTGTTTGAGCTTTTAAAATTAAATAACTTTATTATCATTTTACATATAGATTTCAAGGATCTACCCAATTAGCTTTCATATTACCAATATCCCAAAATCATTATAAAACAATTAAAATATTCGTTATACCCTTTCCTAGGAAATATAACTAACTCTTCTCACTTTTTATCACATATATCTTTTCGCTCTTTCCCTTGAAAAAATGATCTATATTCATTCAAAATAACTTTCTTAACATCAGAGTAAAAAACCATCATGAATAACGCCATTCCTAATACAACCACCTGTACTTTTTCATAATCAATAAACGCACTCATAATTAACAAACCAAATCCAATATAAAAACCAAACTCATTCTCTTTTTCAAAATCCTCATCTTCTTCATCAATATGTATTTTTTCTTTAATATTCTGTTTCCCTTTTATTAACTCATCAAGCGTAACATTGTACATTTCGCTTAGTAAAATTAGATTATCAATATCAGGATAACTTTTATCATTTTCCCATTTGTATACTGCTTGCCTTGTCACACCAATCTTTTTAGCAACATCCTCTTGCGAAAACCCCTTTGATTCTCGTAGTTTTTTTAGCTGTTCTCCTATGCTCATAACGTCCCCTCCTTTAACAAATTATTCATAAAAAGAGATATAAATGAAAGAAACCATTAGTAAAACTCTCTGTAAACCATTCGTTTACACAATTAAAAAAAGAGGGAATAGCTCTATATTTAAGCTATTCCCTCACTTCTATTAAAACAGATGAATGTTTTCTTTTTTACAAGCTGCACGTAAATCGTCAGGCCATACAGAAGATTGAACTTCACCGATATGTGCTTTACGTAAGAAGTACATGCACATTCTTGATTGTCCAATGCCACCGCCGATTGTTAATGGTAGTACGTCTTCTAATATACCTTTATGGAAATCATACTCACGTTTGAAGTCTTCACCAGTTTTGGTTAACTGCTCATCAAGTGATTTACTATCAACACGAATTCCCATTGATGATAATTCAAATGAAGATTGTAGTACTGGGTGCCAGAATAAAATATCACCGTTTAATTTCCAATCGTCATAATCAGCCGCGCGTCCGTCATGCTTTTCACCTGAACGAAGTGCATCACCAATTCCAATAATAAAGACTGCACCGTGTTCTTTTGCAATTGCGTGTTCACGATCTTTCGGTGTTAATTCTGGATATTTATCTTCTAGTTCTTGAGAAGTAATGAAAACAATCTCTTCTGGTAAATACTTTCCAAGGAACGGATATTTTTCAAATAAGTGATCTTCTAAATCTTTGAATATTCCATAAATTGTTTGTACTGTTTTTTGTAAGTAATCGACAGTACGCCATTCTTTTTGAACGATTTTTTCCCAATCCCATTGGTCAACGTAAATGGAATGCGTTGCATCAAGTTCTTCATCACGACGAATCGCGTTCATGTTTGTATATAAACCTTCACCAGCTTCATATCCGTATTCATGTAATGCAAATCGTTTCCATTTCGCTAGTGAATGAACAATTTCTAATTCTTCTCCTGAATGTAACATATCAAATTCAATTGGGCGTTCTACACCGTTTAGGTGATCGTTTAATCCTGATTTTTTCGTTACGAATAATGGTGCAGATACGCGGAATAGTTCAAGGCGTTTTGCTAATTGGTCCTCGAAGAATGTTTTAACTTCCTTAATTGCGATTTGAGTCTCTCTTACTGTCATTAATGATTGATACATGGTGGTTTCCTCCTAAAATGTTTGGATGTTGTGAAAAGAAGCCAACAAAAAAAGCCCTTCTTTCCCAAAAAACTGGGACGAAAGGCTTTGGTTCCGCGGTACCACCCAAATTAGCAACAGAGGTTGCTCACTTATACAATACGGAGATGAAATATCTCGATACTGTTCTTCTTGTAACGGCGAAGTTCCCGGCTAAGTCTACTTTCCTATAAAGGATTTCGGTTAGCAACTCCAGGAGGTTCTTCATAATAGGCTTCGTATCAGGCTCACACCACCCCTGACTCGCTTAAACTACGTCCTACTACTACTCGTCCTTTCATAGTCGTTTTGTTGTCACATCTCTGAAACATTTTATTAATGATTATTCTATACAAAAAATAAAGAAAGTCAACAAAAAGTTTTAAAATGTTTTTCAATTCTTTATTTTACGGCTTTATTGATTGTTGTTAATTTAACATCTTTACTTTTTCTGCCTCGTCAATCCAAAAAATGTTTCACTGACCGAAACTAACGTATACACAACAATTAATGTGATCGTTCGGAATATAGAATCCGCAGTATTTCTTATTATTTTCATTTTCTTTATAATTCCTTTCAGTTTACTTGCAATTTCATGATATACTATAGCATTCAAGCAGTTTATTTTTACTTAAAGCAATCATAGTCATTTATAAAGAGTATTTTCTAAATCATTGACTATTATCAAATAAGATTTTTATATAACGGAGTGATCATATGAGTAAAACGAAAGCAAAACCGAAAAAAGGTGTAGGACAAGGTACAGGAAGTAAAGGATGGAACCGTTGGCAATCAAGTGCAAAGAAAAAGGCAGCTGCCAAACCATACAAAAGTAAAGGTACAAAGAAGTAATTTAAATAACATTTGATTTCTTTACTTTGTACAAAACAAAATATAATTATTACAACAAAAAAGCTATGCCCTCATAAATTTGAAGGCATAGCTTTTTTTGTATTAAATCATTAAAATATCTCGAATTTCTTCCTCTGTGATTGAGGACAATTTCTCTTCTCCCGGCTCAATCACTTCAGCGATTAAATTTTTCTTACTTTCTTGCAGTTCATGCATTTTCTCCTCAATTGTTCCCTGAGCTACT
This sequence comes from Bacillus cereus group sp. BfR-BA-01524, assembly GCF_022662595.1. Lineage (NCBI taxonomy): Bacteria > Bacillati > Bacillota > Bacilli > Caryophanales > Bacillaceae > Bacillus > Bacillus cereus group sp. BfR-BA-01524. The sequence continues at coordinate 26,668 of NZ_JAKUDW010000012.1, forward strand.
AGCTTTATAACTTGCACTGTATTTTTTTGTCCCATTCGATACGCCCTATCGGCCGCTTGTTGTTCAACAGCTGGATTCCACCATAAATCATATAATATTACTGTATCTGCACCAGTTAAATTAAGTCCGGTACCACCAGCTTTTAAAGAAATGAGAAATAGATCTCCTTCTCCTTCGTTAAACCGATCGCACAGCTCTACACGATCCTGCGCTGGTGTACTCCCGTCTAAATAAAAGTATGGAATTGCTTGTCGATTTAACTCACGACCAATAATGGAAAGCATCTTCGTAAATTGAGAAAAAATTAATATTCTCTTCCCTGTACTTCTACATTCCTCTAAAATCTCTAACAGTTGTTCAAATTTAGCTGAACTTCCTTTGTAATCATCAACAAATAAAGCGGGATGACAACAAATTTGTCGCAATCTCGTTAAACCAGCTAAAATTCTAATTTTATTTTTACGTAACGTGTCTTTGTCTAAATGCTTTAACGTTTCTTCCCTTAACTTCGCTAAATAAGCAGCATAGAGACTCTTTTGATCGGGTAATAACTCCGATGATTGTAAGTGCTCTATTTTCTCTGGCAACTCATTTAATACGTCCCCTTTTAATCGTCTTAATACGAATGGTTTCACTCGCTTCGCTATATCTTCACGCCTTAAATCACCGAACTCTTTTCTTCCTGGTAATAATTCCGGGAAGATGACATGGAAGATAGACCATAGCTCTTCTAATGAATTTTCTACAGGTGTACCAGTTAGTCCGAAACGGTATTCAGCTTGAATTGTTTTCACAGCTCTTGCCGTTTGCGTTGTAGGGTTTTTAAACGCCTGTGCTTCATCAAGAAATAGTGTATGAAATGGTCTTGCATATAATCTTATATCTCTTCTCAGTAATGGATATGACGTGATTACGACATCAAATTCCGTTATATCTTTCAAAATTTTCCGGCGCTCTGCTTGGTTTCCATCTGCAATAACTGCTCTAATATGCGGGGCGAATTTTTTCAATTCACTAAACCAATTATAAACAAGAGATGATGGTGAAACGACTAATATTGGCAGTTTCTTTTCTCGAATCTCAGTCAAAACAGAATCTATAAAAGCAATGCTTTGCAACGTTTTTCCAAGTCCCATATCATCTGCTAAAATACCGCCAAAACGGTAATGAGCAAGTGTTTTCATCCATTCGAACCCATATACTTGATACTTTCTCATTTCTGCATTTAAAGTATTTGGCACAGCAAACTTTAATTTTTTCGGGTTTTGAATGTTTTCTACTAACTCTTGAACAGAATCATCCAAACTTAAAACATTGCCTTCATGAAGTCCGTTCATCCATTTTACACTTCGAATAAGCGGAACATTTACCTCTTCTCCATGTAAAAATTCTTTCCGAATACCTGATTCTTTTATAAACTGATTAATTTCATTAAACTCTTTACTCTCTAGCGATAAAAACGAACCATTCGCCAATCGATAATATTTACGTTTCTCTTCAAGGGCCGCTAATACACCTTTAATTTCTGCTTCTGGTATTCCTTTTATATCAAAACGAAATGACAACCAATCAATTCTTTCTTTTCTTCTCACTCTAATAAGAGGAACTGCATCCCCTTTACTAATTCGCAATTTGATTGCTGTCGTCGCATAAATATCAACTAAACCTTTTAATGTTGGCACAACGTGATATAAAAAGTTATACTCAGCTTCTTCATTATGCATAAAGTAACCGCCTTCTGTTTTTGCAAAGGCACTTTCACTCATAATGTCTAAAATCTCTTTTTCTTTTTTCTCATCACGATTAAAAACAGACGGCTGTCCATCCTCTTCTAGCGGATTAATCATGACGTACCCATAGTGAAATTCAAGACCTGCTAATAAGCGATTTTTCACGCGGTCTAAATACAATTTCGCTTTTAGCGAAGGTGTTTCAACACGATCCGATATTACTTCATCAATGTGTACGGTTCCGAGCTTCATTAATCCTGGTACAACTTTCACGACGAAATGTTCCATCTTACTTTCTGGAATATAAAACTGATTACTATTTGAGCGACTCATCATCTTTTGTAATTCAATAAGTCGCATACAATCTTCAATGTGTAAGTGATATAATTTCCCACCATAAAGTGCATTGTTATACATATCCATAACTTGTACACGATTTAGACCATCTATATGAAGTGTAAATCCGCCATTATTTCCCTTCGTAAATTCAAAGTGTAACGGCAACAAACCTTTTGAAACTTGTAATCCCTGAAACAGTTGTTTATTTTGTTTCAGCTGTACATATTCAACTTTAGAAAGTGAAGAGAGCATATCTTTCCATGAAGCTGGTGGTATAAATATCATACTTTCATCTTGTTTCGCATGTACTTCTAGCGCATCCTCATACATTTTTTCGTTATGATACATTTTAATGAGCTGCTGAATAATTGCATCCGTTTCTTGTTTAAAACTATGTACATCTGGTGTATATGTAAATTCATTTGAACAATGAAAAAACTCTCTTTTCTCCACCTTAGAAAGAAATTCTCTAATATGATTTATGAAATACACTTTGGCAAGTTTCAATTGAATTCCAAGTAGAGCCCCACCACTTCTCGTAGCTACTGGTCTACATATAAACTCAACATCTAATATTTCACGTGTATCAAAACGGTGTTGTTTACTTTTTGGCCTCAGTGGTTTGTCTGCAAACAGCTGAAACATACCACTTGTCAATTGATCGCTTCTGTTACTAGTGGAGCTCATTCCACCTGTTTGTTGATTATAGTTTATTTGTATTAATACTGCTGCAACATGTTGACAGTACGTTTGAAAAGACGCTAATGAAGGACAACTACATTTCGCAACAACATCACCCTTTTTAGCTTTTTCTACTGTAACATGGAAATCCTCGTTCCCTTTTACTGTCGCCTCGCAAATTTCTTTATTTTCATCATAATGATTTATTATCACTTTATTTGATTTATAATAGGCTTCACCTCTTTTATATGAGGTCTCTCCGCACACTTCTTTAATAATCGATTTATTCAATGTGAAACTCATCGCTTTGACACTTCCTTAATATAAAACCATTTTCTCTTACTTAACATTTTACATGCTCCACGAGAAAATATAAAATGTTGATTTAACAAAAAAGATGCTTATTTATAAGCATCTTTTTCACTCTATCTCCATCAACCTCTTCGCCTCAAAATACAACACTTGAATAAACTTCTTCGTATTAATTCGCGTATGACCAGAAGGTGCGAGTTCATCTTTCGTCATTTCTGTCATCCGTTTTCTAACTACAGTGAAATCGAAAAATTTTGGAGCATAGCTTTCAAATTTTGGATTTGAAAAGTCTGTTAATCCTAAAGAAGCCAAATGATTTAACGACTGATAAATAGCTCGACGTACTCTTTGTTCAGACGCTTTTTTCTCTTTATCAATATCCGCATCTAAAGCTATATCCCCTAATTTCCTTATCGTAATATGATGAAAAATTTCTTTTAACGCAGGAAAGCCAAACTCAAATGCCTGTGCCTTTTCTTGACCATATAAATATTCCAGCATACTAAGTAAATCTTTACTTCCATTCTCTCCCGCAATACCGAGTTCTGATAGTAAAAAGCGCCCTAAATCCCCTATCTTTTTTCCTTCTTGCACTGATTCAGTACGCAATTGCGGTGTTTCCCACTGAAACACGTTATTCAATGATTTTTGAATATCATGTATAGAACGCTCCAATCTAATACGCTCCATCACTTTGCGTACAACAGATACAACTTCGATTTTATTTAATGGTTTTGTAATATAATATTCTACACCAAGTGTATATGCCTCACCTATAAGCTGCTTCGATTCCACCTGAGAAATCATAATGATTTTCCCCGTAAAAGTTGATGCAATGTGACGAACTGTTTCAATTCCGTCCCTCATCGGCATCAACAAATCAATAAATAAAATATCTACTTTTTTAAAATTTAGTTGATCGGCTTCAATAAAAGCTCCGTCATCCGCCTCACCAATTACTTCTCCAAGATCTCCATCTTCAATAATTTGCGAAAGCATCGAACGAAAAACTTCATCATCGTCTACGATATAATAAAACAAATCTATTCCCCTTCCCGCTTTAAACTATCCTCCGGTAAACAAACGATAAACTTACATCCTCTTTTATTTTCTCGGTCTTCTAATTTCACTTCTCCGCCTAGCTCTGTTACCATTTCATTTATGTAAGAAAGCCCAATACCAGTTGACGGTGTTCCCGTTTGATCATACTTGGAAGTAAATCCTGGCTTAAATACTAATTTCTTATACTTTTGTGTAATACCAGGCCCATCGTCAATTACTTCAAAAAATATATGCTGATTTCTTTTATATAGCTTAATAATAACGAAACCTTTATCTTCAATTGCTTCAACAGCATTCGCAACTAAGTTATTAAAAATTGATAGCACTGTATACACATGGTATGCAGCATGCTCACCTTCTATATGTTTAGAAAAACGTATATCCTTTTCTAGCATTTCAGCATACTTCTCATTTATTCTAACAATCATCTCTGCTAACTCATGTCCTTCTACATATTCAGCCACATTTTTATCTAATAACAGTTTAGATAATCCTGCAAATATCCTTTGATTATCCTTTTTTATTTCATGCACTTCCCCTGCTATTTTCAATGCTGTTTTACTATTTGAATCAGCGCTTACTTGTAAATTCCGATATAGTTGATATGCTTCTTGTGTAATTAACTCCGCATTTTGTAACGTCTTTTTCAAATGAACAGATTCCACATATAAATTAGAAAGATGCATTAACATATTTTCATTTTCTTTTCGAACTTGCGATTCTTTTAATTTCGTTTCATATAAATTCATCATATTTAAAAAACCAAGTGCAAAGAAACTACGAAAAATAGCAATAATAATAAGTTTATTTACTTCAGAAATCGTTATTGTTGTACCGAGTACTAACATGTGATAAAACGCAAGTTCTGACATACTTGCAACAATTTCAATTGAAATTCCAAGGCATCCAATAATGATTGGTTTCTGATGGAACTTATTTACCCTGCAAAGCGAAAAAAGACTGCCATAAATAAAATAATAGAAGAACACAGGATAACGCAAATAAAATGATTCTGTCATATAAAATGAACCTTGCATAATCCAGTCAAGACATACTCGGAATAAGACTACAGATATACCAACAAGAATACCTGCAACTCCTGCTGGTACTCTTCTTAAAAATAATAATAAAAAGAAGAATAGCGGTGTACCGAAGCTAACTCGAAACGTATCATTAAAGGGATGAAAGTTCAGCTCCCCAGCAATCGGAACAACGACCATTAATATAATTAAAAGGGACATATCTTTCTTCCATAATTGATTCCAATTCAAAGGTGCCACTTCCTATACTTTTTTCAGTAGTAAAAGCGAAAGCCCGCTTATTGTTATAAACGGGCTTCGTTTCTATATTCTAACCTTTTCTACCGCTTTTATTTGGCGATACTCTGGCTTCCACATTGCTTCTTTCACTGCCATCTTGATATCGTTATCACTTAAGTTCACTCTTGCAACACCTTCTGCAACTGCAACTTTCGCTACTTCAATTGCAACCATTTCTGAGATATTACGTAATTCTTCGACCTCTGGTAAAATAGGTGCTCCTGGCTGACTTGTATCTACCATACTTGCAACTGCTTCAGCTGCTGCTGCGAACATTCCATCCGTCATAACGCTTGCACGTACTACAATTGTTCCAAGACCAAGCCCCGGGAAAATAAGTGCATTATTTGATTGTCCAATCACATACGTTACACCGTTATATGTAACTGGTTCAAATGGACTTCCTGTTGCAACTAACGCTCTTCCTTCTGTCCACTCGATTACATCTGCTGGTTTTGCTTCAGCAAGCGGTGTTGGATTCGACATTGGTAAAATGATTGGTCTTTCTACGTGAGAAGCCATTTCTTTAATAATCTCTTCTTTAAATGCGCCTGCAACAGTTGATGTACCAATTAAAATTGTCGGTTTTACATGTTTCACAACTTCAGCAAGTCCGATCACATCATTTTGCTTCCACTCACTTACTTCCGCTTCTTGTCTTGCGTACGGAATTTGGAAATCAAGAAGATCTTCCATATTATCTGTAACTAACCCGTTACGATCAATACACCAGAAACGCTTATATGATTCTTCTTCAGATACGCCTACGCGGACCATCGCATCTCTAACTTGATCTGCGATACCGATTCCAGCCGTACCAGCACCAAATACAACAACGCGGTGTTCACTTAATGGTACACCAGAAGCTTTCACTGCCGATAATACTGCGGCAAGTGAAACTGCACCAGTACCTTGAATATCATCATTAAACGTACAAACGTCATGACGGTATTTATCTAAAATTTTTCGTGCGTTACGAGAGCTAAAGTCTTCCCAATGTAAAAGTGCTTTCGGGAATTGTTTATTTACTGATTGTACAAACGTATCAATAAATTCATCGTAAGCTTCACCTGTTATACGAGGATGACGATTTCCAATATAAAATGGATTGTTTAATAGTTCCTCACGGTTTGTACCTACATCTAAAATTACCGGTAATACGCGGCTAGGATCGATTCCAACTGCGGCCGTATAAACAGCTAATTTTCCGATTGCAATGTTAATACCACCAACGCCCCAGTCACCAATTCCTAATATGCCTTCTCCATCTGTTACAACGACTAAATCAATGTTCTCAGCTGTTGCACTAATATTGGTGAATGCTTCTTCAATACCTGATGGATCGTTAATCGATAAATAAACACCACGTGGTTTACGATATTCATGACTATATCTTTGAATTGCTACACCGACAGTTGGTGTATATACAATCGGTAACATTTCACGTAAATGATCTGTTAATATACGATAAAATAATACTTCATTTCGATCATGTAACGCAGTTAAGTATACATTCTTTAATAAATCATCCGGCTGAGAACTAAATTGTTCGTATGCTCGGCGTGCCTGTTCTTCTAACGTTAAAACCGCTGGTGGTAATAACCCTTTTAAACCTAACTCTTCTCTTTCATTTTGTGTGAAAGCTACCCCTTTATTTAAAAGTGGTGTTGATAATACTTCTGCTCCTCTTAATGTTGTTTCTAATGCACCATTAGAAGCTACTGTAAACTTGCTCATAACATCCCTACCTCTATTCATATATAGCATTTCTATATTGTAAACAAAAAAGAGGGGCTTGTCCCCCTCTTCTTTTAATTTTTCTTTAAAAGAGTTGCTCCTGCAATCCCCGGATGTGTCATTTCGAATGGATCTAGAATTAACTCTAAGTCTTCTTGTGACAGTACACCATTTTTAACACAAAGTTCTCGAACGGATTGCCCTGTCGCGATTGCTTCTTTCGCAACGCGAGCTGCAGCTTCATAACCGATATGAGGGTTCACGGCTGTAATAATTCCTACACTTTTCTCAACATACTCTTTTAAGCGATCTTCATTCGCTTCAATTCCTTTTAAGCAATTATCTGTAAAGGCACGGAAACCGTTATTCATAATGCTAATTGATTGCAGTAAGTTGAAAACAAGTACTGGTTCCATAACGTTTAATTCTAATTGTCCTGCTTCTGAAGCAAGGCAAATTGTATGGTCATTACCAATTACTTGGAACGCAATTTGATTAATAACTTCTGGCATAACAGGGTTTACTTTCCCTGGCATAATAGATGAACCTGGTTGACGAGCTGGTAACATAATTTCTGCTAAACCAACACGTGGACCTGATGCCATTAAGCGAAGGTCATTCGCAATTTTAGACATATTCATCATACATACTTTAAGTGCTGCAGATACTTCAGTATAAGCATCCGTATTTTGTGTCGCATCTACTAAATCTTCTGCACCAACAAGCGGTAATTCACTGATTGCAGCTAAATGTTTTACAACTGCTTCAATATATTCTGGATCTGCATTTAAGCCTGTACCAACTGCAGTTGCCCCCATATTTACTTCATATAAATGTTGACGCGATTGTTGAATTCGTTTCATATCACGTTCAAGTACGCGAGAGTATGCTTTAAACTCTTGTCCAAGACGAATTGGCACAGCATCTTGTAAATGTGTACGACCCATTTTAATAACATGGTCAAATTGTTCTGCTTTTAATTCAAATACATCATGCATATAACCCATCGTTTGTAATAAGCCTTCTAATGCATTTAACGTTGCGATATGAATCGCCGTTGGGAATGCATCATTTGTTGATTGCGCCATGTTTACATGACTATTTGGACTAATATAGTGATAGTCTCCCTTTTCCATTCCTAATAATTCAAGAGCACGATTGGCAATGACTTCATTTGCATTCATGTTCATTGAAGTACCTGCTCCGCCTTGAATTGGATCTACGATGAAATGATCATGCCATTTTCCATCAAGAATCTCTTGAGCAGCTTCTGCGATCACGCCACCCTTGTTCAATTCCAATCTTCCTACATCTGTATTAGCAAGTGCTGCTGCTTTTTTTACAATTGCGAATGCTCTAATTAAACCTTCATGGATTTTGTATCCTGTAATTGGGAAGTTTTCAACTGCACGCATTGTTTGTACGCCATAGTATGCATAGTTTGGTACTTCTTTTTCACCTAAAAAATCTTTTTCAATTCGAACACCATTTTTAACTTCAGTTAATGTTGCCATGATTATTCACTCCTTAACGATTTCTTATGCTGCTTTTGTTTCTTTGACTGTTTCTACATATTGTTTTGCTTTCTCATTATCGAATTCGCCTTCCCACTTCGACATAACAATGGCCGCTAATGCATTTCCTAATACATTGACAGATGAGCGAATCATATCTAAAATGCGGTCAATTCCCGCAATTAACGCGATACCTTCTAGTGGTAGCCCCATTGAACCTAACGTTGCTAATACAACAACGAACGATGCACCTGGAACTCCCGCCATACCTTTGGATGTTAACATGAGAACGAATAATAACGTTATTTGCTCCGTTAGTGACATGTGCACACCGTACATTTGTGCAACAAACAATGCCGCTAACGCTTGATAAATAGCCGATCCAGTCAAGTTAAATGTATAACCTGTCGGAATTACGAAAGAGGCAACTGCCTTTGGACAACCGAACTCTTCCATTTTTCTCATTATATTAGGTAAAACAGCTTCTGAACTTGCTGTCGTAAACGAAAGAATCAGTTCTTCTTTTAAAATTTTTATTAATGTAAAAATGTTTACTCCAACCATTCGTGCATTAATACCTAATACAATCACAACGAATAGTATAACAGTTACGTATACAGCTAGCACTAGTTTTCCTAGCGGAAGTAATGTTGCTACACCAAATTTTGCAACCGTAACGGCAATTAATGCGAATACACCAAATGGTGCAAATTTCATAACTTGATTTGTAACCCAAAACATTGCTTCGAGTACACCTTCAAAGAAGTTAAAAACAGGCTTTCCTTTTTCCCCAATTGCCGCAACTCCTAAGCCGAATAATACTGAGAAGAATATAATCGGTAATAGGTCACCTTGTGCAATCGATTCAAATACGTTTTTCGGCACAATGTGAACAATTGTCTCAGCAAAACCTTTCTTCTCCGTTGCATCTGCTGTTTGTTTATAAGAAGAAATATCACTTTGCTGTAAATTACTCATATCAACACCAGTACCTGGTTGGAATATATTCGCTGCAAGTAATCCCATTAAAATAGCAATCGTCGTAATAATTTCGAAATAAAGAATTGTCTTACCGCCCAGTTTCCCAAGCTTTTTCATATCTCCTACACCAGCTACTGCAACAATTAATGCTGAAATAACAATTGGTACTACAATCATCTTAATTAAGTGAATAAATATATCCCCAATTGGTGTGATATAAGAAATCGCCGTTTTATTGCCATAAAAGACTGCCCCTACTACAATCCCTAAAACAAGCGCGACAAAAATTTGTGTTGCCAATCCGAATTTTTTCATTTATGTTCATCCCCTTCATGCGAACGCTTTCAATTTGAATTTATAAAAGCTACTCACACATCTTATAAGCGAACCTACAAAATCATACAAAAACCTACAAGTTTGTCACAAAAAATTCGAATATTTTTCTTCTTTTTTTCATTGACACCATTTTGTAAAAAAACGATAAAATAAACTTGATAAGTAATCAGATTGTTTCGTATAATCAAAAAGATATATACTTACAACAAATCAAAATGAAAAGGAGTGGATGTTATGAAAAACTATACAAAACAATTCGTCCTATCTTCTTCTTTTCTTTTTCATTTTCTTAAAAAGGAACAAAGGCATTCGCCTTTGTTCCTTTTTTATTGCGATCTATATAGGGGGAATTGTTATGAGACCATATAAACGTGTCTTAATTAAATTAAGCGGCGGTGCACTTGCCGATCAAACTGGAAATAGCTTTAACTCCAAACGATTAGAACATATCGCAAACGAAATTTTATCCATTGTTGATTTAGGTATCGAAGTATCCATCGTCATCGGTGGCGGTAACATTTTTAGAGGTCATCTAGCTGAAGAATGGGGAATTGATCGCGTAGAAGCTGATAATATCGGTACACTAGGTACAATCATTAACAGCTTAATGCTTCGCGGTGTTTTAACAAGTAAAACAAATAGAGAAGTACGCGTTATGACGTCCATTCCATTCAATGCAGTAGCTGAACCATACATTCGCTTGCGTGCAGTCCACCATTTAGATAACGGTTATATCGTTATCTTTGGAGGCGGTAACGGCCAACCGTTCGTGACGACAGATTATCCAAGTGTACAAAGAGCCATTGAGATGAATAGTGATGCCATATTAGTCGCAAAACAGGGTGTCGATGGCGTCTTTACAAGTGATCCAAAGCATAATAAATCAGCAAAAATGTACAGCAAACTAAACTATAATGATGTTGTTAGACAAAATATACAAGTTATGGATCAAGCGGCATTACTGCTTGCCAGGGACTACAATTTACCAGCACATGTCTTTAACTTTGATGAGCCTGGGGTCATGAAGAAAATATGTTTAGGCGAACATGTGGGGACATTGATCAATGATGATGTTACGATGCTGGTGCATGAGAAATAATGATTTCCCACCAAAAAGGGTGCCTTTTGTAGGCACCCTTTCCTAATTCATCGTTACAAATAAAAATCAACCAATCCCGCCACTTTTTCCTTACAACGTTCCCAAAAAGATAACTTCTCAAAAAACTCTTTCGTCATTTCTTTTGAATCACGAAAATCCTCTGTTAATGCTTTATTCACGTCCGATACGATAGTCCCGCCATGAATATACAAATTCATCTCATCATTTATATAGAAGCTACGGGCAGTAAAGTTTGTTGTACCTATAACAGTTAACTCATTATCAATTAGCATTAACTTTCCATGAAACATCCCTTTTTTATAACCATATACCGTAATCCCGTTATTAACAGCTTGACGTATGTACGGATATGCCGCCTCTTTAATAAGGGGGATATCTGGTTTATATGACCAAAGTATTTTTACTGTAACACCACGTTTTTGCGCTTCAATTAAAGCATTCATTAATTCTTTATTTTTCGCTATAAAATAAGGTGTTGTAATGACGATTGAATGCTTCGCTTGCTTTATTAACTGTATATATGTTTCAGCGACGTAATGCCCATTGTAACTAGTCATAGTATGTAATGTATTCCCTTTACTAGCGTTATTCGTACTCCTCTTTATCTCTTCTTTCGTATCTCGTTTCCAATCTAAAGCGAATTGCTGTTCTAAATCTTTTGCTCCTTCTCCTTTAAGCCGCACATGATAATCACGCCAATATCCAAATCGCTTATCTTTCCCTAAGTACTCATCTCCTATATTAAATCCGCCTGTATAGCCAATTTCTCCATCAATTGTCGTAATACGGCGATGATTCCGATGATGAAGTGAATAAAATCCGAATGGCAATGCAGGTTTTCTACTATATGTAAAATGTACACCACTTTCCCGCAATTCATTTATCATCTTCCTTTCAAATGATAAATCATTAATGCGATCAACTGATAAATAAACGTTTACTCCTTCTTTTGCCTTCTCTTTTAATAAGTTTAAAAAAGTATGGCTACTTTTATCATCCGACAAAATGAAGAAATAAGTGTAGATGGAGCTTTTCGCTTTTTTTATATCTTCAAATAGCTGCTCATATAATGATTTTCCTTCTACATATAATTGAAAGTCACTATAGTGAGATGCATACTCTGTCGGCATGTTTTTCCCAGCTTCCATTTTCCTACCTAAGGTAACATCGATATGCATCCAAATTAAAATAAAAACAAAAATAGCAATAATAATAGAAGTAACTCGCAATATTTTTTTAATCATTTTGATTTCCTTCCAATCAAATTACTTTCTACTCTGTAGTGTTTCATTTAAATATGTTTTCATACGAAATGTATTTCTATTGATACCAAACGATTAAAGGAGAGAGAAATATGAAAAGAGGAAAAATCCCTATTGTTTTTATCCCAGGTCTTTTCGGTTCAATGAGTAATATTATTATTCCAGGTACTGGTGATTGGAGTTTTGGACTTTCTGCATTTGTTTACGAACCATTCATCATGATGTTAGAAAGTATAGGGTACGAACGAAATAAAGACTTGTTCATCTGTTTTTATGACTGGCGGCAGCGCATTGTTTTTTCTACACAAAAATATTTATTACAAACGATTGCCTATGCTAAAAAAATTACAGGGTGCGATAAACTAAATCTAATGTGTCATAGTATGGGCGGGCTTCTTGGACGTTCTTACGTTCAAAGTGAAACATATAAAAATGATGTGAATCAACTTATAATACTCTGCACACCAAACGCTGGATCTCCACCAAATTATAGTTATTGGACTGGAGGTAGTCTCCCTATCCATGCCTCTTCTAAAATAAATATCGTTCATTTTTATATGGAACAATATATTCGTTACTTAAGCATCTTACATAAAATGAATAAGGTTGAGGCGATACATCTTTACTTTCCAGGATTACAAGATGTTATTCCTTGTAAAGATTACGGAAATTATTTATTTATAAGATCTGACTCTTCTCTTACATTTCTTCCTTATAGTAATATGCAAACGAAAAACCCTTTCCTCGATACATTAAATGAAAATAGATTTATTATACAAAAAAGAAGTATTGAAACTACACTCATTGCCGGAGATGAAGAGGAAACAATTCAATATTTACAAGTTATCCCTTCACACTCCAAACTGAAATGGACAGACGGCAAAGTCGTCGGTGATTTACTTACAAAACATGGTGACGGTAACGCTGTTTTACATAGCGTTTTTCTTCTAGAGGGAAATAAATATGTTGTGCATGCTTCACATAACGAAGTGCTCTACAAAAGCATTCCTATATTACAAAAGATACTCTAAATTACAAACAAAAAAGGTATGGCATTAAGCCACACCTTTTCACATTAAACAAAATTCCTCGCATCATTATTTCTTCCAAACTTATAAATCGCAATTAAGAAGAACGCAATTGCAAAGGCAAATAAAATTAAAATGTTTAAATACAACTCCGAGAACGGTATTCCTTGTTGTAGTTTTGATACTGTATCTAACAACCAGCGCTGCGGAAGAAAATTAGCTACTTTTTGTACTGCATTTGGCATAATGTCATATGGGAAATAACATCCAGCAAGTAAGCATGTTGGTACAATGACCATGTTTTGCATCGCATTTGCCGATGCTGAGTTTTTCGAAAAAGCTACAAGGACTAATGATATTCCAATTGCGATTAATGCAAATAGCATTAGTACGCCCATCATCACTATGAAAGGCATATTGATATTCGTATGAAAAACATTCGTTAGGAATAGGATTGTAATCAAAATTTGTACTGTTAGTATTATCATATTTACCCCGACATTAGATAATATGAATTTCTTCCCATCTATCGGCGTTGATAATAGTCTAAAGTACGTTCTATTCTCTTTTTCTTTTAAAATATGACCTGATAAGTTCGCTGCTGAAAACAGCATAAACATAATAAGGTAACCCATCGTTTGATTTGTCATATCTTTATTTTTCGAAGTATCTTCTAGCGTCTCAGTTTTCATTTTAAATGAACCTTTTTGATATCCTGCGTACATATTATCAAATATACTTTGATCTGTTCCTGCTACTTTACTAATAGCTGCTATATTATCAATATAATTATATAAATATGTTTTTATAAATCCTGTTACTTGATCACCTTTAATCGATGAAATTTCAATATGATCTGGTTTCCCTTCTCGAACACTTTTTGAAAACCCAGAATCTAACGTAATAACTCCATCAAGTTTTTTGGAAGTGAGTTTATCTTCTACTTCAGACTCCTTAACCTTACTTACATTCACATGATTTAATCCTTCTAAAAACTTTATCGTATCATTTGCTATCGGCTCATTTTCTTTATTTACAATCCCAATATTTAACGTTCCTTGCCCTGCATTTCCGTATATCGAGAAGGAAATGAGCGTCCCTATTATCGGCAAGCTAATTATAATGAGTAAACTTTTTTTATTTTTCAAAAGCACAGATAACGTTTTTTGTATGAGCCATAAAATATCCTTCATACTATAGCCCCTCCCGTCTACGTAATGCAATAATCGCAATTAATAAAAAGAGTGCTGATATTCCAAGGTTTAAAGAAATGACTGGGAGCGCTGCCCCTACATCATTCGCATAAATAATTTTCATAACAGCTGTATTTGCCCACGTTAATGGTGATAAATTCGTAACGAAATTTTCTTCTACTACGAAATATGCACCACCAAAAATAGAAGCTAATTGCACAACAACCATAATAATTGCCCTAGACGCTTCAGCTGTTTTCGTAATATATCCGATTCCTAAACCGAAGCTAATTGCTAGAAAAACTTGTGTTAATAAAATAAGAAATATGATTCCAAGATTGTCGCCCCAATTCGCTTGAAAAACAAATTTACTAAATAACATGACGAGTAATATGCACAGGGCATTTGCTACTAGGCTACCAAGTACTTTTCCAATGAATATTTCAGCTTTACTTATAGGTGCAGCAATGAGACGATCTCCTGTTTTACGTATTCGTTCTCCTCGAATTAAAGAACTCGCCCCCATCGCAGCATATAGTGCAATCATCGTTGTCATTACAACCGCATAGTAATCCATAGAACCTGGTTTTTTCGCAGCTTGTAAGGATGTTTCTTTTATATAATCATTATGATTTCCGTTTGAAATAACTGTGTTCACCTTAGTAGGATCTACTTTTGCAACTTCGACCGCTACATTGTACTTATCAACAAATGTTGTAAGCATTCCTTCCACAATACTTCCCTCAATACTACTTTTGTCACTTCCATAAAATTTTGCACCATCTTTATTTAACTCTACATAAGCAGCATATTTATTTTGCTTCACTTCTTCTTTCCCATCTATACTGCTGGAAGCTTTTTTAAAATGAATACCTGATTTATCGACTTCTTTCGTAAATGCTTCAAATGATTGAGAAAATGTGCTACTCGCTTCATCTTTGTATAGCACTTGTATATCCTTAATCGATTGACTATCACTATTAAATGCATTACTTAACGCTGTTCCTAACACAAGCATAAGCACAATCGGAAATGCTAACATAAAAACTAAAGTTCTTACGTCTCTGAAATCTCTTTTAATATGCATAATTGCAATATTGAAGATGTTCAATTGATGAACCTCCCTTTACCTTTTCTTCATTTACTTTTTATTTATCTCGTAAGTTTCTTCCCGTCAATGTAAGGAATACTGTTTCTAAGTTGGGAGCCTGCTCCTCTAATGAACGAATTTCAATATCATGATTGATACAGTGTTGAATGATTTTATTTAAATTATTTAATCCCGCATCAGAATTCACTTTAATTACGTTTTCTTCAATTTGAACTGCTTTCACACCGTTTATCTCTTTTAATTTTTCTACATCTAAATTCTCTACCGATTTCACTTCAATCCAAATATCTTTCGTGTCAGTAATAATTGCTTTTAACTGTTCTTTCGTTCCTTCTGCAATTACTTTACCGTGATCTACTATCGCTATTTTCGTACAAATCTCTTCTACCTCTTCCATGTAGTGACTCGTATAAATAATTGTACTTCCCATTTCATTTAATTTACGTACTGACTGCAAAATGTAGTTTCTTGACTGTGGATCAATTCCAACTGTCGGTTCATCCATAATAATTAACTTCGGTCTATGTGCAATTGCACAAGCAATATTCAATCTCCTTTTCATACCACCAGAAAAGTTCTTCGGATAGCTTTTCTGTTTATCACTAAGTCCTACAAATTGAAGAGCTTCCTCTACCCTAGCTTTTAATTCGGCTCCTCGTAATCCGTACAATCCAGCAAAAAATTTCACATTTTCATAGGCAGTTAGCTCTTCATAAATCGCAATATCTTGCGGAACAATACCGATATTCATTTTCGCAAATCGATTATGTTTCTTTATATTTTTTCCTAGTATGCTAATTTCACCTTCATTACTTCTTAACAAACCAGCAATCATATTTATCGTTGTACTCTTACCAGCACCATTTGATCCTAAAAAGCCAAATATTTCTCCTTCTTTAATAGATAAAGACATATTATCAACTGCGATGAAATCACCAAATTTTTTCGTTAAATTTTTAATTTCTAATGTATTCATCATTTTCACCCCTATTTCGGTTTCTCTGCTTTTAGTATAAACAAAAAGAATGAACCTGCTCAGTGCAGAAGTTCATTCTTTTCACATGAGAATATTCACTTTTTTCATATGAGATGGTTCATCCTCGTACCATTCTCTTTATATTGGCAACAACATCGTTACTGAAAAACCACTTGTCCCATCTACAATAATTTTTCCGTTTACAGACGCCGTTCGCTCCTCCATCCCCATAATACCGAGACCTTTTTTAACAAGAGCTACCCCTTTTCCGTTATCCTTCACTTGTACCTTTACCATCTTGTTAAGTACATGAATATCTATAGAAATGACTGTCGCATCAGCATATTTCATTGCATTTGTTAGTGCTTCTGTAACATTCTCACCGATAATTTTCCACTGAATGGGAGAAATCATATCTAGGTTCCCTTTGTACACGAAAGGAATATTCACATCATTCTTACCGGCAAATTCCTCTATGAATAATTTCATGCGGTGAATGCCAATTTGCTCAGTTGGTGGCTTCATATTTTTTAATGTAATGCGAATACTTTCAATTCCATCTTTTGAAATATGAATTGCATTTTGTAATAACTCCGCAGATTTTTCTTTATCTATCCCCATTAATCTCTTTGCTGCTTCCATTTGAATTAATGCACCCGTCATCGAGTGGCCAATTTTATCATGAATTTCTTGAGAAAGTCGATTTCTCTCTTCTAACTTAAATGTGTATTCTGATTGCCTTATGTACTCTTTATTTTCATGTAAGCTTCTCGTCAATCGCTGCATATCTTTTCGCATCTTATCATTTTGTGATTCAAGCTTTAATAAGCGCGATATATACCGTTCTGCCATAATTAATACGAGGAAAGAAAATGCAACAATTAATCCGTATGTCATTCGAATGCTTTCATTTGTAAAAATAATAGGAATCATCATAATGATAAATAGCTGCCATTTCTTCTCTATATAACGGAATATAATTTCATATAAGTTCAATGGTAAAAACAAAATAAAGAACGAATGAATCTTCCATGTAAATAACATAACTAGACCAATTGATACGCAAGTTAATATGTTTTTGTACGTAGCTTTTTTAAATATAGAAATCAGAACGTTTACAGAAAGATATAAAAGCAAAGTAAGTATAATCCATGGTAAGTTCTCTACATTTAAATAAATGTAACTAAACACAATATATATAAAGACAATTAATTTACTTACAATTAACCAAAATTCCATATCTTTAATCTACTTTCCCTGTCAAATAATAAATCGCAATTTGTGTGCGATGTTCCAGTCCAGTTTTCCCTAAAACTGACGTAATATAATTTGCAATTGTTCCTTCTGATATGAAAAGTTGCTTCGAGATTTCTTTATTCGAAAAGCCTTTTGCAATTAATGCGATAATACTCAGCTCTCTTTCTGTAAAAAGACTTGTATCTATTTTACATTCTTCCTCTTTACTTTCCATTAAATTAGACTTAATTTTATCGAGAACTACATCTTGCATAACTGTTTGGCCGTTATATACTCCTTTTATCGCATCACGAATACGCTCTGGATCATTATTTTTCAATAAATAACCTTTCGCTCCGTTCTTCACTGCATCCAAAATATATTCATCATCATCAAACGTCGTTAAAATAAGCGGTTTTGTTTTCGTCTCTTCACAAATGAATTTCGTCGCCTCTACCCCGTTCATATTTGGCATACGAACATCTAATAGAGCGATATCAACGTCGTTCTTTTTGCAATACTCCACTGCTTCTTTCCCATCATTTACTGTATCTACAACTTCAAACTCTTCATATGTATTTAAAATAATTTTCATGCCTTCTCTAATAAAAGAGTTATCATCTGCTATTAATATTTTAATTTTCATGTTTGTTAGTATGGACCATCCCTACTAACATTCACATCCTTTCTTCCCGTAACATTTCCTACTTGCTCATTATATACTTCTCTTTACCATTTTTTCACACCTTTTTTCATCTAGCTCTCCTGCAAAAAATATATTATTCTTTTTTTATAAAATGTGTAGGGTGACTTATCATTCTTTACGTCTATATAATAGAATGCGTCAAAAAGGAGGGAGAGACCGATTGAGGAAAAACAATTAATTGAAAAAGCACAGCAAGGAAGCGAGCATGCTTTTCGTATCCTTGTACAAACATATCGTCATTATATTTTTCAAGTTATCTTTTCTATTTTAAGACATGAAGAAGATGCTAAAGATGTTACACAAGAAGTATTCGTAAAAATTCATACCTCTCTCCCAAATTATCAATTTCGCGGATTAAAAACGTGGATGGCACGTATTGCCACCAATCACGCTATTGATTATAAGAGAAAGAAAGCTAGAGAACACGAAGAACTCTCCTTATGTAAAGAAACAGAGGAAAATATAAAATCCTCTCATAACATTGAAGCTTTACTATTGACGAAAGAGCAAAAATTACTCATTGCTCAAAAACTGAGAGAACTTCCGGAAAATTACCGTGACGTTGTTCTCGCGCATTACTTAGAGGAAAAAAGTTATCAAGAAATTGCTTTCCAAGAAAACATCGAAGTGAAAACAGTAGAAATGAAACTGTATCGGGCAAGAAAATGGATAAAAAAACATTGGAAGGAGGAAGAGTTTCTATGATGCATTATTCAAAAGAAGATTGGCGCAATTATACATTAGATTTTATAGAAAACAATGAACGTGAATCTATGGAAGAACACCTTTATGAATGTGATCATTGTTTAGCACTTTATATGGAAAGTATTGATGAACAACATGAAAACCTTCCAATGATAAATGATGATTCATTTACGAACGAAGTTATGACGCAAATTAATTTTGAAACGCTACAACCTAATGAAAATATAAAAACAAACTCACTAAAACGCACAATTATTCACTACATAATTGCGACTGCAGCTACAATTATTTTTATGGTAAGTGGTTTATTCCAATATATTTTTACAGCGACATCAAATTTCGAGAAATCTTCAAAACATAACGAGTCTTCTATCTCACAACAAATTGTAAACAAATCGGTAGATACATCAAAAAAGGACGGAGGTTTAAAGCATGAATAAAAACCCCTTTTTAGCACTTGTATTAGGGCTAATTCCTGGGCTTGGACATTTATACTTAAAAAAGCTAGGACGGTTTATTCTATATAGCGGAGGATCTTTATTTCTATTCTCCTTTGCAGTATTTTGTACCATAGTAGTAAGAGGACGTGATATTGCTTTTCTTTCTCTATTTTTACTAGCTGTTCTATGGGTAATTAACTTACTAGATTTAGTTATCACCATTATAAAACAAACGAAAAAACAAGAAGCTGGAGAATTGATAAATTCTTCTAAAGAGAGCGAACGATTTTATATCATTCTCCTATCCATCATCCCTGGACTTGGCCATTTCCAATTAGGACTTATGCAACGCGGCCTTACGTTTTTAGTCGCTTGCGCTGGCTTAGGCAGCATGATTATATTTGTAACATTATTAACATCTCAAGGAAGTTTCCTTATCTTTCTTATTACGTTACCTGTTTTATGGATTTATAATTTCTTTGACGTTGTTCAGCAACTACAGAAAAAAGAACGCGACGAGCAATTAATTGACCGTACTATTTTCGAAGATTTTGAAGAACATCGAGAGCAAGGAAAGAAAAGTAAAACATTTGCTTCTATTTTAGCGATGTTCCCTGGAGCAGGTCATATGTATTTAGGTTTACAACGCCGTGGTCTTCAACTTATGGCAGCCTTTTTACTATCTATTTATTTACTCGACTTATTAAGACTTTCTGCGTTTTTATTTTTAGTACCAATCATTTGGTTCTATAGCTTTTTTGATGCGTTACAGCAAACAGCAAAATACGGAAAAGAACGAGTACAAGACGAACCCATTATCGATTATTTTATAAATCATCAAAGATGGATTGGTATCGGATTAATTACGCTCGGTGGTTATTATTTATTAAATCAAACAGTCCTTCCTATTTTGAATGATTATTTTGTAACTATATTTAATATTCATCTTAGTGAACTATATTATCGCTATTTCCAGACATCTATCGTTGCGCTCCTTTTAATTGGCGGCGGCTTTAAATTGTTACTTGGAAATAAAGAAAACAAAGGTGGGACAAGCGAATGAGGACTTGGCGTGTTGGAACATTCTCAATGGGGCTTTCTATTATATCGTTAGGATGCTTTTTACTATTTTCAGTCGTAAAAGGAATTCAAGTATTAGATACATTAACTGCATGGTGGCCAGTTTTACTTATCATACTTGGAGCTGAAGTTTTACTATACCTTCTATTTTCTAAGAAGGAACAATCATTTATTAAATATGATATTTTTAGTATTTTCTTTATCGGTGTTTTAGGAAGTGTCGGAATTGCTTTTTACTGTTTATTATCAACTGGATTACTAGAAGAAGTTCGTCATTCTATTAACACAACGAGGCAAACGAGTAATATTCCAGACGGACAATTTGATATACCTGAATCTATCAAAAAAATCGTAGTAGATGCGGGACATCAACCTCTAACGATAGAGGGAAATAATACAAATCAAATTCATCTTTTGGGAACTTATGAAATGACGACGAAAGCAAATGAAAAACTCAATTTAAAACGAGATGATTTCCTTTCGGTTCAAACGGCTGGAGAAACGATGTACATCGCTTTAAAATCATTACCTGTTCAGCATACGTTATTTAACTCAGCACCACAGGTGAAACCAACGCTTGTTCTTCCGCAAAATAAAAATGTGGAAATTCGCGCTTCAAATAACGAGCTATCTCTTTATCCTGGCCAATTACAAAATAATTGGTTTGTACAAAACAACTCAAGTGTATCTGTTCATTTAGCTAAAGAAAGTGATGTTTCTTTAACAGCAATAACAAATCAAAAAGAAACACACGGAAACACACCTTGGGAGCAAGTAGAAGATTTAACGAAAAAAGAAAATAATTCTTCAGAAGAACATCCAGAATTAAACGAGCAAGAACATTGGTATAAAAATTCGATTAAAACTGGAAATGGGACGTACAGGTTAAATATTGAGAAAGCTTATAATTTGAATATGAGCGTTATCGAAAAATAAGAAAAACCTTCCACAATTGTGGAAGGTTTTTCTTATATAATCGCTTTAATTCCTTCTAAAATTAATCCAATCATAAATCCACACACAGCACCGTTCACACGGATCCACTGCAAATCTTTACCGACATTATTTTCAATCATTTCGATTAATGTTTTATCATCTAACTTATCCAGGTTTTCTTGTACAAGCTTACCGATTTTCGAATGGTTCTTCTCAACAAGATTCACAACTTGTTTTTGTAACCAATCTTCTATTTTTTGAACAGTCATTTCGTCTTCTTTTATTTGATTCATTTGTTTTTGTAAAAATGGAATAACATATTTATCAGCAAATTCTTCATTTTTTACAAAAGTAACTGCTCTTTGTTGCACTTGCTCCAGCATCTCTTTTATTTTGTCAGTAGCATTCCAATTCGCAATCCACTTTTCTTTCCAATTTTCTAATCCCTGTAATAAAGCTTCATTTTCTTTTACATTTATAATTTCTTGACGAATCTTCGCCAATATAAGTTGTCTTGTGCTATTATCCGCATCTTGTAAGCTGTTAATATTACTAATGATAAACTTCTGCAAAATGCCACCAATTTTATCTTCATCTACAATATTCATAAATGATTTCAAAGTAAACTGCAAGAACCCATCTACTTTTATATTTTCCATTGCCTTCATACCTAAGCTTCCGAGTTGGTAACGAGCTTCATCTTGCGCTGTCCAATCTTTCACTTTTACTAATATGTGATCAAGTGTCTTTTCATCATATTCTTGCACAACTAATTGATCAACAAGCACTTGTAAAATGTTACTTGTATTAATTGTATGTAAATATGTTTTTAATTCTTTTTCAATAATAACAGCTAGCTTTTCTGTATCTATTGTTACAATCGCTTTCTCTGCAATCGTTACAATCCCTTTTTTCACAGCATCAGACTGTATTTCTCTTTCAGCAATTTGCAGCACCATTTGTGCTAACTGCATCTCTTTTACTTTATTCGTAATACTTTCTTTCGTCAGCCATTCATTTTCTAACGTATGAATAAGCCCTTTCGTTACCCGTTTACGATTTTTAGGTAGCAATGCGGTATGCGGAATTGGGATCCCCATCGGATGACGGAACAATGCTGTAACCGCGAACCAATCCGCAAGTCCACCAACCAATCCGGCTTCAAATCCCCCTTGTATAATCTCCCCTGCTACCGTTCCTTGAAAAGGGATAGAAGCCGCAAAACCGACACCCATAACCCCAAGCGAAATACCCGCTATATATTTAGTCTGTAATGACATCGTATACACATCCTCTTATTATGTAAAATAAAGCTTTTTGTTGTATTTATTCAATATTAGTTATCCTTTATATATACTATAAAGAACTATTATGAAAATAACAAAGATTTTTATGTACATGAAAAAAATGAGGCTACAACTAGCCTCATTTTTCTTATATTGTTAATTCTAAACCTTTCTTATAATAATCACTCATTACATCTTGTGGAACCATACTTCCACCCGTTCCCCACACAATATGAGTACCTTTTGTCACCTTCTCTGTTAACTGTTGCTTTTGTAAATACTCATCTTCTTTACATACTTTCACTGGCCCTATCATACCTGCTAGTGCAGAAGGCTCTAAATAAATATTCTCCGTATCAGCCAGTTCTTTTAACAATCTATATAACTCTTCATCGCTTACTGTATAATTTCCACTTAAAAATGGTTCCATCGTTTTCCCAACAAATCCAGACGGTCTTCCTACCGCAAGTCCATCCGCATCTGTTACATTATCAATTCCGATATCTTGAACAGCAATTTTGTCATGAAGGCCTGTCATTAAGCCGAGTAACATACATGGAGAATGTGTTGGCTCTGCAAAGAAACAATGAACGTTGTCTTTATACAATAACTTTAAACCAAATGCTACTCCGCCAGGTCCGCCCCCGACACCACATGGTAAATAAACGAATAGAGGATGTTCTTCATCTACTACAATCTCTAACTTTTCTAATTGCTTTTGTAATCGTGATGCCGCTACTGCGTATCCTAAAAATAAATCATGTGAATTTTCATCATCTACAAAATAACAGCTAGGATCAGCATCAGCTTGCCTTCTTCCTTCTTCTACAGCTTTACTATAATCATCTTCATATTCAATAACATTTACACCTTTACTTCTTAATAAATCTTTTTTCCATTGTTTCGCATCTGCTGACATATGAACAGTGACATTAAAACCTAGTTTTGCACTCATAATCCCAATACTCAATCCTAAATTACCTGTAGAACCTACCGCAATTGAATATTTCGCGAAAAACTCTCTACATGTATCACTATCTAAAATAGAATAATCATCTTCTTCTGTTAACATTCCATGCTGCAATGCTAGTTGTTCAGCATGTTTCAATACTTCATAAATGCCGCCCCTAGCTTTTATTGATCCTGATATCGGCAGATGACTATCACATTTTAATAATAATTCCCCTAAAATAGGTTGCTCGTAATTTTTCTCTAAAGCTTCTTTCATAGAAGGTATTTTCACTAAAGGTGATTCAATTATGCCGTTCGTCTCTTTCGTTTCAGGAAAAACTTTCGCAATATATGGTGCAAAACGCTTTAATCTCTCTTCCGCGTCTTTTACATTTCCTTCATTCAGTGGCGAGTCTTTTATTGCCGTCTCATACTTTTTCGTATTCGGATTCATCCAAAAGACTTCTTCCGTTGCGATTAGCTTGTTTAATAGTGGATATTGTTCTTTTAATTTCTCTATTTCCTTCATTCCTCTTCCTCCTCATCACCTTGTAGCTTGCGATTTAATAAATTATAATTAAATTAATTTTAATATAGTTTAACATAAAAATTAATTTTAGTTTAATTTATTTAAATATAATTTAATATTCATTAAGGAGATTTTCATTATGGAAAATATAGATATTGGTAAAAAGATTGAAAAACAAAGAAAAGAAAAGGGTTTAACTAGTAAAGAACTAGCAAAGATGGCCGATATTACACCATCTATGTTAAGTCAAATTGAGCGCGGGTCTGCTAACCCTTCTATTCAAACATTAAAAGTACTTGCTAAAGCTCTTGATGTTCCAACATTTAGTTTTTTACTGGAAGAAACAAATACAGACGATTTAATTGTACGTTCCCATAAACGAAAGAAAATGATTATCGATAATTTATCATATGAAATGCTTTCACCTGATTTTACTGGAAATTTAGCAACAGCAATTCTGACTATCCCGCCTAATACAGCTTCATCAGAAAATGTACTAGAACATAAAGGAGAAGAATTAGCATTTGTCTTAGATGGGAAAATCACATTATATTTAAACGAGGAAGAATACATATTAGAAACTGGCGATAGTGTAAAAATACCTGCTTATTTAAAGCATAAATGGGTGAATCATTTTGAGAAAAATGCGGTAGTTTTATTTTCTGTTACTCCACCGATTTTTTAATATATCAATAAAAACAGGATGATTCTTATAAAATACGGATTATCCTGTTTTTATTAAATAAGAAAGTGAAATTTTTGTTAAAAACTTAACAGTTGGACCCAATCCGAACAATCCTACTAAAAACATATTTACAAGTGAAACTATCCCTCCCCCATTAATGTTAACGTATCATGAGTCAGATTCATCCCACCACTACCAGAGGCATTTGTAATATTTATATGGAAGTTAATTGATTTTTCGGAATTTTGTTGAAAAATATGGTAAAATCATTCTTATACTTCTTCTATTTTGCTATTATAGAAATAATTAAATTAGGATACTTTTATCGGATGGGAGAATATATAATGAGTGTGTTATTAAAAGAACATGAACAGATTGTCAACGAATTAAACATTTTATATCAAGTAATGGTAGCGGAGCAGTTAATTGAAGCGAAACAATTAAAAGAAAAAATAGAGGAACAGATTAATAAAATTGAAGCTGATTAAAATCTATCGCTTTACTACTCCCTACTAAACTTTAAATATAAGGTCCTAACCGATTGGACAAACATTAAGTATGATACTTTTAGTCAAATTGTGCGTTTAGACAATCCAATAACTGAAGACTTTATTACTTATTATTATCACTTTTTTAAAGCTGAACATGCTACCATGATTGGAAATTATGATGAAGCAAAAAAAGAATACGAAAAAGCTGAATCCCTTTTAAAACATGTACCAGGCGAACTAGAAGAAGCTGAATATAAATATAAATTCGCTATATTTAATCACCATACAAACAAACCACTTACAGCAATCAATTATGCAAATCAAGCTAAAGAGATCTTCTCAAAATATCCACGTTATGAAATTAAAATAGCTCTATGCGAAAATATTTTAGGCTCATGTTCTGTTTATTTAAAACAATTCGAGCAAGCCGAAGAGAACTATAATTCAGCAATCAATATTTTACAAAAACTGAAAGACGACACACTAATCTTAAAAGTTCGAAATAACTTAGGTTGGCTCTACTCTTCTCAAAATCTATCAACCCTTGCTATTAGACATCTTACAATAGTTACAAACAAATTACCTAAACACCTAAAAGCCAATTTTCTACAAGCAAAAGAACATTTTTGTTTAAATGAAAAAGAACTTGCAAACGTTTGGGTTCAAAAAGGCTTAGAAATTTGTAATGAATTAAATAATCAAGAATATAAACACCACTTCACTATCTTAAAAATACAACACACTGGTATTCTAGGCGACTTAGAAAATGCAATCATTGCAGGCACTACATATTTTAACAGTAAAGAATTATACGATTATGTACAAGAATATTACGAATTATTAGCAGTAGAATTTCATAAAGTGAATAAAATAGAGAAATCTCAAAAATATTTTTTCAAAACTTACGAAGCAAAACAAAAATTATTAACTAAGGAGGCACTAAGATAATGAAAAAGATTAGTTTAGCTATTTTAACCTTTACATGCATACTTGCTTTTGGATTTAATAATTTTACTGAAAGTCAACAAGCAAAACAACTTCCAAAATGGGATACAGATAAACAAGAAACACATGCAGACCTATAGAAACCTAAAAACCCCTAATAAAGGGGTTTTTAGATTTCTACAATATAATGATTTAGCATATGATGAAGAAATACGCTTATAAAAGATAGCCATACACAGATACTCTCTGTACATGGCTATTTTTATTTTTTCGGTATCAACAAAATCCCTAAACTAATAATACAAAAGCTCATTATTTGCTGTATTGATAGACCGAATAAAACTGAATTTTGTTCACTAATGATTGAAATAATGATATGTGAAGACCCCACAATAATTAGAAACAAACTTATATTCTTTCCATTTCCGAGCCTTTCATTTTTCATCCATAACAAGCCCATTATACAAAGAGCAAGGATGATCTCATATACGAAAATAGGGTGATATAAAAGTTTAGATTCATATATTTTCATTCCCCATGGTAGTGTCGTTTGTGCACCTACTTCATGATGTAATAGAAAATAAAAGATAATACTCACACACAGACCAAAAGGCAATGCATCAAGTAAAATACGAAGCGAAAATTGCTCCTTTTTACTTTTCCAAACAATGTATACACTCGCAATCACGCATCCTACTACAATATGTTGCATACTTCCAACAGCTAATATTGCTTGCACTGGCGCCACAAAAGCCCATACAGGATTTAAAATTGCTGGTGCAAACTTCCATACAAATACGATGATAAGAAAAGCATTTGTTACGGCATCCATCATTTTTTCATATAATACATTTTGATGCCTCATCTTTCGTTTCATCAACATAAATCCAAATAGACTTCCAATTATAAGAGATATGGGTTGTAACCTCACGATCCACTCCATCGTCACGAAATCTCCTTTTAATTCTCAATCAATTTCTTAAATTTCTTTTCTAATTGATCTGGTGGTAATACACCTCGTACATGATCTACTATAATTCCATCTTTATTAACAAAAAATGTCGTCGGTAAAGAGAATACTTTATAATCTAGTCCAGCTACTCCGTCCATATCTAATAGAACAGGAAACTCAAACCCATAGCGATTAGCAAATGCGCTTGCTTCTTGTACTGGGTCACTAACAGTTGCATTCACCGCAAAAATTTCAACATCCTTTTTATATTTATCATACATATGAACTAAGTCAGGTGCCTCCATTTCACACGGCCCACACCATGATGCCCAAAAATTAATAATATACGGTTTTCCCTTTGCATCATTTAACGACTGCAACTTTCCGTCTAATCCTTTTAATGTGATGCCAGGTGCTTTAAAACCTACTTGTGGTAATACTTCTTTCTCTTGTAACTCTGCTTGTTTCGCTCTTCTTTCCTTCTCTTCTTTCTTTGAATTATAAAAATTGATCCCCGCCCAAACGAGTGCCCCTACTAGTATAATAGCAATTAGTTTCTTCACTCTTTTTCCTCCTTATTTTAAAATCCTGTAACTCCACACCAAATAGACGAATAATGAACACTGTGATTTCCATCATTTGATTTGTATACAATAAAACACCTGTAATATATGATAAATAAGATGTATATAGCGGTAAAAAGCATGATGACATAAATGACAACACCTTAACTCACACTACATAGAGTAGTGTTTATTCTTAAAAAAAGAGGCTATATGCACTCTCCGACAATAAGTACAATCGACACACAGAATAAACCTATTGTTACATATACCGAATTCGTATGTAACGGGATATTAAGCTTCACAACTTCTTCATTTAACACTTGCTCGATTCGTAAATTTATTGCTGTTTTTGCAAATGAAGCTGTAACACATTGATTTTCCATTGTCTTTATTTTAATTAATTTTAATAACGCACTACCTAACTCAAATGAAGACTTCATTTTTTGCATCGCATATTTATCTGCTGCTAACTCTTGATACGTATGATATCGTTGTAACAATCCTTTTAATATCGGAATGTACAACATCCCTTCTGCTAATAACGTAAAACAAAATAATTTTAGCGGATCCCAATTCTTTTGATGATATTCTTCATGGAAAATAATTGCATCAATTTCTTCATCTGAAAACGTCTGAAGCAAACCTTCCGACATGACAACTTTCGGACGGAATAATCCAATTGTAAACGCTGCAACTTCCGCAGTCGGCAGTATATGTATTTGTTTCCCTTTTCTAATGAATGGGATAAGTGGTTTTTGTAATTTTTTACCATTAAAAAATTGCCGCCAAATTCTTTTACACACGGTCAATACAGTAATTAATAATAACCCAGCTATTATAATACGAACCATTGATAGTTCTTTCATATGTTTTTCTAACTGAAACAAGCAAAACTTTGAAAGGAAGAATGCCTTATTTTGAAAAAGAAATGGATATGTAACGTAATACAATAACAAGCTGAAAAAGAGGGTACTAACAATGAGCGCTAACAATACGATTTTACGCATTTGCCATTTCATTTCATCGATCCTCTTTTTTTAACTGATTCAATTTGTCTTCTAATTTTTTTATTAAATTCGGATCAGC
This sequence comes from Bacillus cereus group sp. BfR-BA-01524, assembly GCF_022662595.1. Taxonomy (NCBI): domain Bacteria; kingdom Bacillati; phylum Bacillota; class Bacilli; order Caryophanales; family Bacillaceae; genus Bacillus; species Bacillus cereus group sp. BfR-BA-01524. The sequence goes on from NZ_JAKUDW010000012.1 coordinate 55,963, forward strand.
CTGCTCTAACTCATCTATCATATGAGTTACAACTAAATCTCCAAATTCCCCCACTAATTCCTGTGTCATTTTCTTCGTTTGATTGGATAAGAATTCTTCTTTCGTTTGTATAGCACGATATATGCCACTTCTTTTTACAGTCTGTTTTTCTAGGTGTAATTTCTCTACTAGCCTGTTCATAACTGTCATAACAGTATTAAAATTCACAGGCGATTCTTCACTTAATTTCTGCTGGACTTCTTTAATAGTAATACCTTCAGTAGACCAAATAATCTCCATAATCTTCGCTTCAAGCGGTCCAAAGAAATGATTTAATCCTTGCTCATTTAACCTATAGTTTTGCGTAAACATCGTATGACTCCTTTCACACTACGAATTGTAGTACAAATTAAATGAGAGGTCAAACACGAGTAATATAAACTAAAATTCACTACCTATAAATACGTACCTCATTCTATTCATTATAAGCCTAACTTATCTCCAAATGTATCAAAGAGATACTGCTCTAATATTTGCACACTAAACTTTTCATTACGCCCAAGTGCAAATAATTCCCGATCTTTCGCTACGATAGTATCTAATGGAATAGCTACATTATCCACGATTTTTGTAATTTCAATTATATTACTTTTTACATTTACTTCTGTTTTAAATTCAACGTTTTCTAACACTATATGTGAACGTCTTCCTGATGCAAAAAAAGTAAAATTAGGATTTTTAACAACGCCAATTTCAGTCTCTAACGCATATAAATAGTGAAAAATTACATCTCTGTGTCCATCTTTTATTATTTTTTCATCCTTCTCATCGTCTAAGTATTCTTTCAGCTTCGTTGTAAATTCAAATCGAAAATCCACTTTTTTCACGCTCCCTCTTTATATTTCATATTAAATAAATATATTGAAATAATTTTACCATATTGTAATACAAGTTCCTATTAAAAGTAAAAACTGTTTTGGAAAATCACTATTATTTCCGATGCCCTTTTAAAATATAAGCATAAATTCAATATGAATTAATGCGTCATTATATCTATTTAAACATATTTTTTCCATATTTTGAAACATTAGTATGAAATATTATATATCAATGAAAGGTTTTTAATTCATTGATATATATAGTCAGTGTTTTCTTTACTATTCCGATATACTTAAGCTATATTTTCTAATTATTGATTACATTACGGAAGGAATGTAACTCTCTTCTATCGAATTTTTATATAACAAAAATGATTAGGTGGTGCTTTACTATGAAATTAGCTGTCATTGGTGGCGGTGATTTACAAGATTCAAATCACTTGCCTATTAATGAACGCCTTATAGAATTAACAAATAAACAGTACCCAAAAATATTGTTTATTCCAACGGCTAGTCATGATGATGAAAGCTATATAAAATTATTTTTAGACACGTTTGAAAAACAATTACATTGTGAAGTACAAATTTTACGTACTACAACAGATTCACCTTCTAAGTATGAAATAGACGAGATGATTCATTCAGCCGATTTAATTTATCTAGGTGGCGGGAACTATATTCACATGCTTACGCAATGGAAAGAACATAGACTCGATGAAAAATTATTATTGGCTCTGCAACAAGGAACACTTATTGCTGGTTATAGCGCTGGTGCTATGTGTTGGTTCACGTCTAGTATCCGATCAGATTATGAAGGTGCTGGTTATATAGAGAGTAACGGATGGGGGATTGTTAATAAAAGATTTTGTCCACATTATAATCAATTAAACAGAATGAACGCCTTCCATTCCTTTTTACAAAATCATCAAGGGAATATAGAAGGAATTGCACTGGAGGATAATTGCGCTTTATATATTACAGAGGAATCCTTTGAGATTATCGGTGAACCGGAAAAAGCGTGGGAGTTTTATATGAGTGATAAAACACTCATTAGACAACATTTTGATATAACTTTAAAAAGCTATTTGTAAACCTGCACTTACGAAAAAATGTCCCTAAGTCTAATAACTTAGGGACATTTTTCTATTTAACTAACTAATCGTGTAATTCGTTTCTTTTGCCATGAAAGCTTATAATATGCATACTGTAATATTAAGCTGACAATAAATGCTGCTGGATACCCGATCCAGATGCCTTCTATTCCAAGACTTGTATGGTAAGAAAGATAATATGCTACGGGTACTTCTACAAGCCAAATTGAAACAACTCCAATAACAGTTGGCCAAAGTACTGTACCGCTCGCTCGCATTGTCGCACTAATAATTTGTGCATGACCGAAAATTAAATAACTCCATAACGTAATCATAACTAAGCTATGAGCAATTTCAATTGTAGTTTGACTCGTTAAAAATAGTGATAAAATATCTCTTGAGAATAAGTAAATAAGAGATATTAACACACCACCGATGACGTAGTTCATAATAATTCCGGCCTTCACAACTTTCTGCAATCGATCAAATTGATTCGCCCCAATTGATTGTGCTGCAAAAATAGAAACTGTAATACCAAGGCTAACTGCTGGCATTTGTACATAACTTGCAACTTGATTCACAACGCCGTAAGCAGCTGTTGCATCCGATCCGTAACGATTTACAAATGCGATTACCGCAATTTCAGATAATGAAACTAATATCATATTAATACTCGCTGGAATACCGAGCCTTAACAATAACTTTAATAACTCCCCATCCATTCGAAGATATTTTCTAACCGTTCCATCTAGTTGTAATGGGTGATTTTTCTTCTTTAAATACACGAGCATGACAATAAACGTAATAACTGTGGATATAACAGAGGCATAGGCTGCTCCATACACATCTAATTTCGGAGCTCCTAACCATCCAAAAATAAGAATCGGTAATAAGATCATATTTAGCGCTGTACTTACAATTAAAAAGTAAAATGGCGTTTTAGAATCTCCTGTACCCCTCATAAATGTTGTGTATGCGAAATATAAAAATAATACTGGCATCGATATAAATAAAATCCGTGCATAATGTACACTTATTTCAATAATATTTTCTGGCGTTCCCATTAGACGCATAATATCCATCGCAAAAATACTGCCTATTATCGCTAACACAAATCCAATAATAAAGGTAAATGTCAACGTCGTACCAACGATAGCTTTTAAACGATCTTCGTTTTTAGCACCAAACGCCTGACCAATTAAAATAGAACTACCCGAACCTATTCCAATTACGAATGAAACAAGTAAAAAGAACAAAGGAAAGAATGCTGATATAGCCGCTAAATCATTAACTCCAAGCCATCTTCCTACTACTACCATACCAAATAATTGTCCAACTGATTGTAGTACATTACTTAATAATAACGGTACTAAAAACATCGACATCGATTTCCAAATCGGTTTACTCTCACTTTCCAACTTATGCGACTCCGCACCTTCTTTATTGTTATCTGCAGGTGGTTTCAAATTTCATTTCTCCTTTTATTAAAAATCTTTTTTCAATATCTATCTCTTTGTATAGTTGTTATTATACTGTGCTTCTATTCATTTTCTTTTCGCATGATTATAACTTCACCCAATATTGACTTCCATCGGCTGTTCGATCTAAAAATCCATATTCGATTAAATATCTTCTTAAAGTTACGAAATCAGGGTATACATTTTCTATCACTGTATTTACTTCTTTTTCAGTATACTTTTTATTACTATCAAACTTCTTTACTAAATGACGTAATATAATTAATTTACGCTTTTGTTTTTTCGGAAATTTAGAAAGAGGTCCATCTAATCCTTCTGTAAAATGAGCTTTTAATACTTCATCATTTTCTTCTTCCGTAATATTGTATCGATCATCCACCATCGTTGCTGTTCTATGAATTGGTACAAATTTCGTTTGTACTTTTGATTTTTCTTCTGATAATTCCATTAGCGCTAAAAATACTTTTGCTTGCTTCATTTTCTCTCGCAGTGTAAATCGATGATTACGAATTGTTGATGTACTTCCGCCATCCATCTCTTTTACTATTTCTTTATCATTCAGTCCCATATGGAAAAATCGAACCATTTTCTTTTGTAAATCTGTTAAACCAGTAAATTTCTTATCCATATTTAATAAATAATCAAACATAGACGTATGCTCATTTTGAATATGCAATTGGACGAATTTCTCTGCTTCATACAAAACTTGGTTATCTTGATAAATAACACCTTTAATAAATCTTTCACCACAAGCTAAGCAAATGTACTCCTCTTTTTCTTCATCAAACACATACCCTTTCTTTAATTCCTCTATTGACGCATCCCAAAACTGCTCCGAAATATCAATCACACTAAACACTCCTTCAAAATGTTTATTTGAAAACCAAACAAATTACTATAACGTTTATTATCACTTCATCATCTTATCACAACAAAAATAAACATTTCAATGTTTCGTTTACCCATTTTATAAACTTTTATAAAAACATCTATCGAAAGGGTTTAATACAACGAAAAGCGAATGTGTTTATACAAATTCATTTTATATGATGTGGAATAGAACATGAATATTCTTCAAGACCCTTGGTTTATCGTTAAGCAAATTGCACGGAATACTTATACGATTAGTAAATATGGAACCGGTATTCACTCATTCCAAAACTTCAGTATTCAATTTTAACTACAAAAAAGATGTTTCCGTATAAGAAAACACCTTTTACTTTTTATCCCGCATTAACGGGCAGTAAGACCCCCACTGATTAAAGTTTCACTTTATATATTCTATTTACAGTCTCTACTAAAACCTTACTTGCTTGTACAAATACATGCTTTCGGTTTCTATCTTCAACAAATTTATTAGCGCAACTACTCATAATCATCATACAACCAATTATGACTAACGCTATCTTTCTATTCTTGTAAGTCACTTCATGTCACTCCACTATTACAAAACTTCTTTTGAATTTATCCCATCAAGAAATTTTACATGAATAATAAAACGTGTGAATATGCAATTCTGCATATTCACACGTTTTATCACAATGTTATGATTTAATTTAGTTAAAGAACAAGTATACCGAGGTGACTAACTTGAAGTTTAAAGCGAAAAAAAATCCATTCCACGTCATTTTCATTACATTATTTATAATTATTTTTTTCGTTTCGTTATTCTTCCAAAATGAACATTCTATTTTTTTCACTCTCATGATGCTATTAAATGTCGTGAATCTTTCTTCATTCTATTTTTCTCACTACAATATAACTGCATCATCTCTTATTGTAAAACACGGTTTCATATTTCATACTGAAATTCCATTTGAAGACATTCGTCACGTTAAATACTCCGGTAAAAAACTTCATTCAAAAAAATGGACTAGACAGCAATTAGAAATCCATTACAATTTATTTGACTCAGTAACAGTTTTTGTACCCCAAGAAGAAGAAAAGTTCATTTCACTCTTAAAAGAAAACTGCCCACAGATGAAAGTAATGAATACGCCTGCTAACAAATAATATTTTTTGAAGCTTGCAGTATTGCAAGTAGATGAAACATAAAAATGAACATCAAAAAAGCCAAGATTCTATACTAAGAACCTTGGCTTTTTCTATTACTCTTTTGGAGCAATCATTTTCTTTGGATCTACAATTTCATCAAATTGCTCTTCTGTTAGTAGTCCAGATTGCAATGCTGCTTCTTTTAAAGTTAATCCTTCTTTATGAGCATGCTTCGCAATTTTCGCTGCATTTTCATATCCGATATGTGGGTTTAGCGCTGTTACAAGCATTAGTGAACGATTCACATTTTCATTAATTACTTCTTCATCTGCTTCAATACCAACTGCACAATTGTCATTAAACGAAACAATTGCATCCGCTAATAAGTGAGCTGATTGTAAGAAGTTATAAGCAATAACAGGTTTAAATACGTTTAACTCAAAGTTACCTTGGCTCGCAGCAAATCCGATTGTTGCATCATTCCCCATCACTTGCGCTACAACCATCGTTAATGCTTCACTTTGCGTTGGATTTACTTTACCTGGCATAATAGAGCTTCCTGGTTCATTTGCTGGAATAATAATTTCTCCAAGACCACTACGTGGACCACTTGCAAGCCAACGTACATCGTTAGCAATCTTCATTAGATCCGCAGCTAATGCTTTTAATGCGCCGTGAGTATATACAACTTCATCATGGCTCGTTAATGCATGGAACTTATTTGGTGCAGAAACAAATTGTTTACCTGTAAATTGACGAATTTCCTCTGATACCATCTCACCAAATTTAGGATGAGCATTAATACCTGTTCCAACCGCAGTTCCACCAATTGCTAACTCTTTCATATATGTATTGCTCTCTGCAATCATACGCTCTGTTTTCTCAAGCATACGGTGCCATCCGCTAATTTCTTGCCCTAAAGTTAACGGCGTTGCATCTTGTAAATGTGTACGACCAATTTTTATAATATGTTCAAATGCAGTTACTTTTTCTGCTAAAGTTTCTTTTAATTTCGTAATTGCTGGTAATACGTGATTTTCTACTGCGATTACACAAGCTACATGAAGCGCCGTTGGAAATGTATCATTTGAACTTTGTGACATGTTCACATCATCATTCGGATGAATATGTACGTCAGATCCCTTCTCTTTCAAAATTTGATTCCCACGATTTGCAATTACTTCATTCACATTCATGTTTGACTGTGTACCACTACCTGTTTGCCATACGACAAGCGGAAAATGTTCATTCCATTTCCCTGCAATCACTTCATCAGCAGCTTCTACAATCGCTTCTGCTTTTTCTTCTGATAGCTTTCCTAATTTTTGATTGCTAAGCGCTGCACTCTTCTTTAAAATTGCAAATGCTTTTACAATTTCAAGCGGCATTTGCTCTGTTCCAATTGGAAAGTTTTCTTTACTACGCTGTGTTTGTGCTGCCCATAATTTATCAGCTGGAACTTTTATTTCTCCTATTGTATCTCTTTCAATTCTGTACTCCATGTTTTCATCCCCTTGAAAATATAATACCTACATCTCTTATAATAACAGACTTTCTCTTAAATGATAAGAATTCTCAATCTTATATATAGATATTCTATATTTATTTTTAAAAATTTCTCTTGACCTAAACTTAAGTTTAGGCTGTATCCTTTTCCTTGTAACCGACTATAACACTACTGGAGGAATTCAATATGAAAAAATATGCTTTTATAACAGGTGGGAATAAAGGAATTGGATATGAACTTGTTCGTCAATTAGCAGAAAAAGATTATCACGTATTTTTAGGTGCTCGTAATGAACAACTTGGACAACAAGCCGTAGAATCTTTAAATGTTTCAAACGTTTCCTATATTCAAGTAGATATTTCAAATGCACAATCCATTCAAGAAGCAACAAAGAAAATTTACGAAACGACTGACCACTTACATTTATTAATTAATAACGCAGGCATAGCGCTAGACTTCAATACGCTACCTAGTGAATTAAATATTGAAACTTTACGCCAAGGATTTGAAGTTAACTTTTTTGGAACTTTCCAAATGATGCAAGCCTTTTTACCATTATTAAAGAAATCAAGCAACAGTAAAATCATAAATGTAACAACTGACATGGCCTCACTAACAATGTTTGCTAATGGTGAAACACATCCAATTAATACACTAGGATATAATTCTTCCAAAACAGCTATTAATGCTTTAACGTTAGCTTTTAGTAAAGAACTTGGTACTAACGGACCAGAAGTTTTTGGGGTAACTCCTGGTTTTACAACTACGGATCTTAATGGAAATTCCCCTGGTGGCCATACAACCACTGAAAGTGCTAAAATTATTATTAAATATGCATTAAGTGAAACAAATTATAATGGTAAAATACTAAATAAAGATGGCATTATACCTTGGTAATAAAAGGATGAATGATATGTATTATACAATTGGGCAAGTCGCCAAAATGCAACACTTAACTATTTCTCAAATACGTTATTACGATAAACAAGGACTGTTCCCTTTTCTTCAAAGAAATGAAAAAGGAGATCGAGTTTTTGAAGAAGAAGCACTGAAATATTTAGAGATGATTTTGTGTTTAAAAAACACTGGTATGCCAATTCAAAAAATAAAACAATTTATCGACTGGTCTATGGAAGGAGAATCTACTATCTTTCAACGGCTGGAATTAATGAAACAACAAGAGACCAATGTCTTACAGCTCATTCAAGACACTGAAAAAAACTTAAAAAAGATACAACAAAAAATTGCTAAATACGAGAATGAAATAACTTCAGAAAATGCTATTAAAAAATAAAAATCACCTTCTACATATTGTAGAAGGTGATTTTTATTTTATGATGCTTGCTTTCCTTTATCTGCATCATCTACATACCAGATGAATTTGCCTGTATATCCATAAATAACTGCTAAAATTAACGATACGAAGCTTAACCACATAAACGGAACGTATGAAAACGTTGCTACCCCTAAAATACCAGCCATAAAAATACCATTATCAGACCATGGAACCATACCTGAAGTTAACGTTCCACCTACTTCTGAGTTACGCGCTAATACACGACGGTCTATTTTTAATTTATCATAGCTATCTTCCATAATTTTTGGTGTTAAAATTAGTGATACATACATCGCACAACCAAATATATTAGCTAAGAATGCCACGATTAATGTAGACAATGTTACATTACCTGCAGAATTTAATTTCTTCTCGAATTTTGATACGATTACTTTTAAAACACCTAATTTTTCAAGTAATCCACCAAATCCTAAACCGAAAATAATAACGGCTACTGAGCCAAGCATGCCGTTAATTCCACCACGGTTTAATAACTTGTCAACAAACTCAACACCAGATTGAATTGAGAATCCGTTATAAGCTGTTCCAATCGCCTCTCCAAAGTTCATCCCTTGGAAAAGAGTTGCCCAAATTGCACCAATTAAAGCTCCCATTGCAATTGTTGGCATAGACGGTTTCTTCATCGCTAATAGAACGATAACAATGACCGCTGGAATAAGCATCCATATTTTAATATCAAATTGCTTTAATAAAGCTTCTTTTAAAAATTCTACTCGATTCAAATCTACATTATCGCCGCCATACATCCAACCAGCTACAGTAAACATAATACTAGTAATAATATAAGCTGGAACATCTAATACGAGCATAGCTCGAACGTGAGCAATAACATCTACTTTCGCCATAGAAGCTGCAAGAACTGTGCTATCAGAAAGTGGTGATAATTTGTCGCCGAAATAAGCTCCTGAAAGAACTGCACCAGCAACAAGCGGAAGTGGTAAACCAAGTCCTTCACCAATCGCCATCATAGCAATACCTGCTGTTCCCACTGTTCCCCAAGACGTTCCTGTTGCGATAGAAGTTATAGAACAAATAATTAATGTTGCTAATAGGAATATGCTAGGGTGAATAAATTCTAATCCATAATAGATTAATGTTGGTACTACCCCACCAGCAATCCATGTTCCAATTAAAGCACCTACTGCAACTAAAATCAGTATTGCTTCTAATCCGTTAGAAATCCCTTTCGTAATTGCATCTTGCAATTCTTGATAACGAAATCCTAATCTTAATCCAAGCGCAATTACTAAAAACCATGAAATAAATAGCGCTAATTGAATTGGGAGATCAAAAATCGTTTGGAAGGAAAAGACAACAGCAAGAAATAGTAATAAAAGAACTATGATTTCTAGCATCGATGGTAATCTTACACTTTTCATTTTTTTCTCTCCTTACAAGTCGATAACATGACGTATGTCGTCTTACATGTATGTAATATACAATTAGCGAAGACAAAACAAAATTTTCATATTATTTCGATTTATTTTTCCAGTATAATATATTCACAACCCTTTCTATTGTAAAAGTAGATTACGTTTTTCGCAATGAAAAATATAAAAAATGTTGTATTTTTATTTATCCCGATATTTTCGGTCAATAAGACCCTTGTATCAAAATTCAGTAAGTGCAAAGCACCTAGTTAAGAAATTAACTACTGTAAAATCCCGGATTGACATGAACGTATTAAAGCTTCACTTTATTTACAAAGAACAATCCCATACTAACTTTTTTAATATTTGCTGCAACAAAACTTTTTACAACTATCTTCGCTTTTTAATTCACACCATTATTTCCCACACAAAAATAGGGCACACATCATTAAAATGATGCATGCCCTACCTTTATTTATACATATTTTGTATTTCTTCTTTATTTTTAAGTATTTCCTCAAACTTATCACTACAACCCTTCGGAAATAACACTCCCAGTCCATATGAATGTGCAAATTGAAAATGAGGGTACTTCGCTTTTACCTCATCCCAAAACTTATATACGCCGAAATCACCACTTCTAACTTCAATATCATGAAATAATACAATACCGTTTTTCGCGACTTTCGGTAGCCAAGTGTTATAATCGTGAGAAACAGCTTGATACGTATGATAGCCATCAATATGCAAAAGATTTATCGTTTCATCTTGAAACCGGTCTACAGCATCATCAAAAGTAGATCGAATTAAATTTCCTATATTAAGGTAGTTATCACTCACTACTTTTTCTACTATTTGAAAAACCCCTTCTCCATATGGACCTGTATGCCCATCTCCAGCCCAAGTATCTACTGCAAAGCATTTAGTCGATAACCCTCCATCTTTTACTCCCTGACAAAAACTGAAGAAAGAAGCACCTAGATGTGTACCTAACTCAACTAAAGTTTCTGGTTTTTCAAATCGTACTAAGTCATATGCAAAATCTAAATGTCCACTCCACGCAGATTGTGACCGAATAATAGGACTAAATGTTTCAAATTCAAATGATGGTTTATGAGTAACCCAGTTCATCGCATAACTCCTTCTGCACATATTTTTAACAAACCAAATTACTCTTATCTTTATTTTTTTATCGCCTTGATTATGATTCTATTTCATGAAAATATGAAGAATTTATTCTTTTCTATTGCGGTAAAGCATCATATACATATGGGTCAGTTGGCTTATTAATTTTCTCGATTTTGTTTACTTTTACAAGTGGAAAGACTGTTCCTTTATATGTCGTTTCATCTAATAATCCTGTTATTTTCACCCATGTTTCTTCTGATATTTTTTCAACATTTTGCCCGGTAACAATCATCCCCCAGACTGATGCATCCGCAATACAACAAGTTATGCCATATCGAGCCACTACTGCTTTATTACCCGTCACATCCTTATCCTTATATATAAACCCTAAGAATGTAATTTCTTTCCCTTTAAACCAATTAACATTTTGACCAATTACATTCATTGTTTGAACATAGTCCTTATCCTTTACTTGCAGTTTACTCTGTCCTAACATACTTTTTACTACTTGCTCTTCCGTTTTATAAGTCGTTGATAAATTTGATGTTTCTTCTGGATCAACGGATACTTCTCGCCCATCAAAATTAACCTGTTCCCCCTCTTTTTCATTCCTTTCCAGACTTCTCGCCTGTACACTTTGATTCATACCCCTTTTTCCTGCTAAACTTCCATCAATTGTTACACTTCCAAAGAGAAAAGCACTAACTATCGGAACAACAAATAAAACATATACAAAGAAACTTTTTATCCCTGATTTTGATGTTGTATGATGTTTACAACAATTACAATCATGCTGTTTCTCTCTTCCATCTCCCCAAACTTGTACAGTACCAAAAATTAAAATCACTACAAAAGCTATATACGTAAATTTAATCATTTTTGGAGCGATAAAATTATAAATATTCCCTGTTACAAGTAGTTTAAATAAGAGCATTGCTAAACCAATTAAAATAATGCCACGAATATAGCGATGATATGCCTTCTGCTCCTCTTTCTCCATTCTTTCTCACCTCCTATAACATTATGATTTGCATGATGGTATACACAGATACAATCACAATTCCTATCAAAAAGAATACAAATCTCTTTTGAAAATATGCAAATAGCATTAACGTATTTTTCATATCAAGCATAGGCCCAAACACAAGAAATGCGAGAAGTGCCTTTACTGAGAAAACATGTCCAAAAGATGCCGCTATAAAAGCATCTGCTGCAGAGCAAATTGATAAAACATAACCAAATCCCATCATAATAAAGGGGGCAATTACTTCGTTATGTGCTATTGTATCCAGTACATTCCGATCAAAAAACGTTTGAAATACACTTGCTAAAAAAGCACCAATCAATAAATACTTACCAGTATCAAAAAACTCATCTACAATATGATTCATAACATCTTTCCAACTCTTTTTTCTGCTTGTTTGAACTGAAACCTCTACATCTTTTAAAACATTTCTTTCGCGATAGCAATAATACACAATTAGACCTATGAATAGAGCAACTAAAATTGTTATCCCAAAGCGTGCATATACTACATAATCATTTTTTGGAAACGCATATACAGTAGATAAAAGAACAACTGGATTCATAATGGGTGCACTCAGTAAAATAACAATGCCTACATGAAGTGGTAACCCCTTTTGAATGAGCCTTCTTACAATTGGTATAATGACACATTCACACATTGGAAAAAGAACTCCCACAAATACTGCCGGAATCATTGCAACAATCGGAGATTTCGGCATTACTTTTTGAATCATATCTTCCGTCACAAACACTTGAATAAATGAAGAAACAATTACCCCTAATAAAATAAAGGGTATTGCTTCAAAAATGATACTTAAAAATACTGTATTCACATTCAACCATTCCTGTGGCATATTTTTGTGCAAATTTGCTAGACTTGTAAAATCTACAAAAAATAATAAAAAGAGAAACATAGCGATAAGAGCTATGCCTATTAATTCTTTTGAAACTCTATTAAAGACCAAGCTTCTCGCCTCCATTTTATTTATATGTAAACATGTGCTTGTCCAAATGCTTCATACCACAGCACAAATTTTATAGTCTATTTCTATTCTTAAATCGTAATCATTATGATTTATTCTTGCTTTTTCTTTCCCCATCGTTTAACATAAAACGTAATCATTACGATTTAAAGGAGAGATCATTTCATGAAAAAAGTACCTATCACTGTATTAAGTGGTTTTTTAGGATCTGGAAAAACTACCTTACTACATCACATTTTGACTAATAAGAATAACTTAAAAGTAGCTGTCATCGTTAATGATATGAGCGAAGTAAACATTGATGCATCTCTTATAAAAAAGGGTGGTTTTTCACGTATGGAGGAAAAACTAGTAGAAATTCAAAATGGCTGTATTTGTTGTACACTACGAGAAGATTTAATGATAGAAGTGAATCGTCTTGTTGAAAATGGTGATATTGACTATATTATTATTGAATCTTCTGGTATAAGTGAGCCTATTCCAGTTGCTCAAACGTTTACTTATACAGACGAAGTTCTTAACATTGATTTAACGAAAAATTGTCGCCTCGATACGATGGTTACAGTTGTAGATGCAAATAGATTTTGGGATGATTTTGCAGACGGAGAAAGTTTATTAGACCGAAAACAAGCAATCGATGAGAATGATACCCGGGAAGTTATTGATTTATTAATAGATCAAATTGAGTTTGCAAACGTAATTATTCTTAATAAAATAGATTTGCTAGAAAAAGAAGATGTGATAGAGCTTCATCATTTACTAAAAAAATTAAATCCTAATGCAAAAATTCTTGAAGCTTCGTTTAGCAAAGTACCATTACAAGAAATTTTAAACACAAATCTATTTAATTATGAAGACGCTAGTCAATCGGCCGGCTGGATACAAGAATTAAATAGTGAACACCATACACCGGAAACGGAAGAATACGGTATCAATTCCTTTGTTTACCGTCGCAAATATCCTTTCCATCCCGAGCGCCTTATGAATTGGCTAGAAAAATGGCCTTTAGATGTTGTAAGAGCGAAAGGGTTCTTCTGGCTTGCATCTCGTAATAATATGATAGGACTTCTATCTCAAGCAGGTTCCTCTATTACAATTCAAGGAGCCGGTGAATGGATAGCCGCATTACCTGAAACTGAAAGAAATCAAATGATTGCAGAAGAACCAGAAGTATTGAAAAACTGGGATAAACAATATGGAGATCGAATAACTGAGCTCGTATTTATCGGTATTGATATGAATCGTTCTGTGATTGAACAATCATTAGATGATTGTCTATTAACAGAAAAGGAAATGGAACAAAAGTGGAATACATTTATTGATCCTATTCCGGCTTTTACTTATACTTCATAACAATTAATAAAAGGCTTCAGTAGAATGAAGCCTTTTTACTTTATAGTACTCTTATTTAATAAGTTTGCTTTAATTATAAATACAATTGTACCTAAAACAATTAATATAGCATATACGATACCAACTACATCACCTATTTTTTCTAAGCCAAGCGGTAATATTATAGTAGCAACTCCAACTATATAAGAAAATGCTCCTGAAAGCTTCGCTAATTTATTTTTATCTCCAACAAACGTTTCTTCTTGATACCCTGCTAGCAAAAACAACCTCTTTTTCACATGTATTTGATACCCTAAAAAAATGATAAGTAACCCTACAAATAAACAAACTAAAAATCCTGCTAACATATCCTTCCCCCTCCTCTACAATATTTTACTATACATAAAAAAATTTTTAGTTAGAAATTTCAGTTTATTAATAAGTCATTCTGTGATATATTGCATATTGTATTCAATTTGTATTTTTAGAAAGGAGAATTTTAGATCATATGGATTCAAATCGATTAAAAGGAATTATAATGGTCATAATCGGTGCTTGTTTATGGGGCTTGTCTGGTACAGCTGCACAACAACTTTTTCAATATGACAATGTTTCAACAGAATGGTTAGTTACGATCCGTTTACTTATATCTGGAATTATTTTGCTCATGATTTCCTCATTCGGAACGAGACAAAAAGAGATATTTGGTATTTGGAAGCAAAAATCTGATGCTATTAAAATGATTTTGTTTGGTCTATTCGGTATGCTTGCTGTACAGTATACGTATTTCGCTTCAATTAAAGAAGGAAATGCTGCCGTGGCAACATTATTACAATATTTAGCTCCTATATTCATCACTGTATACTTGCTTTTCAAATGGAATGTTCGTCCATCAAAAATTGATTTCATTTCAATTACTCTTTCATTAGTAGGCACTTTTCTCTTACTAACAAACGGGTCTGTTCATAACTTGGCTGTTTCTACACCAGCTATTATTTGGGGTATTTTATCTGGATTATCTCTCGCTTTTTATAGTTTATATTCAAAGGAATTGTTAGAAAAATGGTCTTCCTCTGTTATCGTTGGATGGGGCATGATTATTGGGGGTATTGGTGTAACGATTGTGCACTTTATTTCTACAAACGAATTCATTTTATTATCAACTATGAAATATGTAAAAATAAGTACCCTACCGCTCATCACATTTGTCGTCATTTTCGGGACACTTATTGCCTTTTATTTATACTTAGACAGCATACGATACCTGACTCCGAAAGAAACAACATTATTTGGTTGCACAGAACCACTCGCAGCTATTATTTCTTCTGTACTTATATTGCACGTGCCATTTCAATCTTTTCAGTTATTAGGCGCTTTTTGTGTCATTGTAATGGTGCTCATCTTAAGCCAAAAGCCGGATGAAGGGAAACAAAAATTAAAACTTGTTCATGCAAAAAAGGAAAATATACAATGAAAGGATTGAATTCACTATGCCTGTCCCTCAAAATTATAAAAAACCAGGAAGAATTTCAGCAAAATCACTCGTTTTAAATCAACTACAAAATTGGATTATTGAAGGTGTACTAAAGCCCAATGAAAAAATTAATGATGGGGAATTGGCTGAGGCACTAGGAGTAAGCAGAACACCTGTAAGAGAAGCACTTCAAATATTAGAGCTTTCTGGATTAGTGGAAATGGTACCAGGGCAAAAAACGAAAATTGCTCCTATTAATTTAGAAGACGTATCTATCATTTATGAAACGATGGCTGGTCTTCACTCTATTATAGGAAAGCAAGCTCTTCAAAACATTACAGACGCTGATATTCAACTACTTTCTGAAATAAATAATCATTTTCAGCACTCTATAGAGAAAAAAAATGCAAAACAAGCTTTAGAATTAGATATACAATTCCACAATACAATTTCTTCTATTGCTAAAAACCAATATATTGAACCCTTTCTAGAAAATATGCAACTTCACGTTTTACGTCTTGAATATTTGTTTTTCCAAAACTTTGTTCCAGCAAGTCAATCTATTGAAGAACATCACTCTATCATTCAAGCATTACAAAAGCAGGACGAAAAACAAATGGAACAAATAATGACTCAAAACTGGCTCCGTCCCATGAAAGAAATAAAAAAAATAATTTCTACGAAATAAAAAGAGATCTGGTTACACAAAATCGTAACCAGATCTCTTTTTACTAATCTATATAGTTATGCCTGAATATTTGCATAACCTTCCATATCTTCGTACTCTTTTTCCAATTCCTCTAAAGACAGCTCGTATAATTGTTGGTCGCGAATCTTAAACACACCTGCTCCAATTAACTCATCAATTAAATGCCTCTTACGATTTTCAACAGCAAAACGGAGTTGACTACTCATCTTTTAAAAAACTCCTTTCTACGATCATTGAAAATGATAATCTTTATCAATTACCACTTTTGATTATAAAAGATGACTCTTTATAAGTAAAGTAATTTCATGAAATATTTACCTTGCAAAGTATTTGTGGCCACATTATATATATGTATGCCGTGCGAAAAATGTTATGACACTTTTTCTTATCCTTTTTCTTTCATACTTTGCAAGTTGTCTCATCATGATGAAATTCACCATCTATTTCTACTTGAATGGTGACATGTTCTACATGAAATTTCTCCTTTAATACATACGTAGCCTCTTTTAATACACTTTGCGTTTCATTCCCTTTAATAATAAGATGACATGTTAATACTTGAAAATCTGATGTGACAGACCATATGTGCAAATCATGAACTTCTTTGACAATCGGAATATTTAATAACGTACTTTTTACCTCTTCAACATTTATGTGCTGTGGTGCACCTTCCATTAATATATGAACCGTATCACGTGTTACACGCCATCCACTAATAATGACTAAAATAGACACAAAAATACTAGCAATCGCATCTGCAGCAGTCCATCCGAAAAATTTAATAAGTAACGCAGCAATGATCGCTCCGACGGAACCCAATAGATCGCCTAGTACGTGTAAGAAAGCACTTCTTAAATTCAAATTACCTTTCACATCTCCGCCTCTCATTAATATCCAAGCTGATAAAATATTAATAAGCAGACCAAGGACTGCAATAATGAGCATCCCATTACTAGCAATCTCAACTGGTTCTTTAAAACGACGGATTGCTTCAATAAAAATGTATACCGAAATGACAATAAGAACGACACCGTTACATAATGCTGCTAACATTTCGACTCGCTTATATCCATATGTTTTCACAGTTGTTGCTGTTTTTTCTCCGAGCTTAAACGCAAGTAAACTTAAAGCTAAAGATACTGCATCACTTAGCATATGCCCCGCGTCAGATAATAGTGCTAAGCTATTTGTTACAAATCCACCAATAACTTCTGCAATCATAAAACTTGTTGTTAGTAGGAAGGCAATTAGTAACGCCTTTTTATTTTTTGAATGACCATGATCATGCGAATGTCCCATACTTATACTCCTTTAAGTACAATATCTGTATGTTAGTATGAAACAAACTCCCCATCTTTATCCCGAATCGACTGATTGTAAACGCCCGCTTCCTCTGTATACACACTTCGCTATTTTTTAGACAATCCCTTTTTCTCAAATAAAACAAGACTACTTCTTTTTTATTTTCATATTGTTTACTAATGAAAGAATTTTAAGGGGGTTACTTAAATGAAACGTTTATTTCTCTGTATGGAACGTGAACTTGTTGTAGTGAAAGAACAATATGATAACTATGAAACGACTTACCACTTACAAAATATGCAACCTACCTGTATCGCTGTTGATCCGTTCCACCCAAACCGTGTATATT
Organism: Bacillus cereus group sp. BfR-BA-01524; assembly: GCF_022662595.1. Lineage (NCBI taxonomy): Bacteria > Bacillati > Bacillota > Bacilli > Caryophanales > Bacillaceae > Bacillus > Bacillus cereus group sp. BfR-BA-01524. The sequence continues at coordinate 73,921 of NZ_JAKUDW010000012.1, forward strand.
GCGGAACATTTGGACGAGGTCTATGGTTAAGTGACGATAGCGGGGATTCATGGAGACCAATTGGAGATTCTTATCGTTACTTTGATTTCCCTAAAGAAGATGGTATTTTACACTCCTCTATCACTTCCATAACAATAAGCTCAAATGAACAAGTGAACGGATATGGGGTCGTTTATGTTGGCACAGAACCGAGCGCTTTATTTCGCTCTGAAAATGGTGGTGAAACGTGGACTGAACTTAAAAATATGAAATCATTATTATCTTCTTATACGTGGGCTTTCCCGCCTAGACCTTTTACCCATCACGTACGCTGGATTACAGTTGATCCAAACAACCCTAATACAATACACGTTTCAATCGAAGCTGGTGCTGTTATTCAAAGTAATGATAAAGGGCATACATGGATTGATAAAAAATTCGGTGCTCCTATCGATGCTCATCAATTACTTATGCACCCTGAAGCACCAAATCGTCTTTATGCATCATGTGGTGACGGATTTATGGGCGGACCTGATCGTGCTTATCTTGAAAGTTATAACAATGGAAACAGCTGGATCTCATGTAGTGAAGGACTTGAACATCATTATTTATACAGCATGGCAATTGATCCAGCTGATTGTAATACGATTCTAGTTTCTGCCGCGCCAAGTGCTGATCTGGCTCATCACCGTATCCCTTATGAATCTTATATTTATCAAAAAACGAAAGATACTCCGTTCCAGCAAGTACAACAAGGACTACCATCTGCAATCGGTACAGTCATTTCGATGTTTGCGACAAACAAGGCTGAACCACATACGTTTTACACGTTAAATAACAATGGCGTCTTTCAATCCAATGATAGCGGCGAATCGTGGGAACAACTAAATATTCCGTGGAAAGATGAATATAAAACGCAGCATCCGCATGCATTGCTCGTTACTAGTTCTTAACGAAAAAAAGACTGCCTAAATGGTTTTAGGCAGTCTCTTTTTTATTTCTTTAAATCAATGACAATATCATCTAACACAATATCTTTACTCTTCGCTTCTTTTTTCGGCACTTCTATTTTCTTCTCTTTCCCATTCACATACTCTACTCCACCATGATTTTCAGGTGTATGTACTCGCAAGTGCACGCGAGGTGTAACGATAAGCTTTGTTGCATTTTTGTTTAGTTTTTGGAAGGTGGCACTCCAATGGATATTGTAAGGATCGTTGCCACTTCCCCCATTTCCTTCACCCGAATAAATATTCCCTAAATCATCCTTAACCGTCAATTCAACATCTACACTATCCCATTCTTTCCTCGCGCCCTTAGAAACCTCTTGATTGTAATAAAGAATAAATGAAACTGGCGATATTGCGACCTTTTCCATATTTGCTTTTATACCTTCTTTTTCCGAACTCCCACCAATTGTTCTCTCTTTACTATCCACTGATTTTACAGTTAAGGCGAAATTCCAATTACCTTGTATTGATTTTTTCCTATCTGGCATCTCTATTCTCTCTATATTCCATCTAAAGTTTACTTTGTCCTTTTTATTGCTATCATGATGCGTCGTTGTTACCATACCTACATACTTTTTTTCATTAACTTTAGTCATTTTACCACTGCCTGAACTACCATGAGCGTCCATTATATCCAATCCACCTAATATGATAGGATCCTCCCCTAAGTCCTGCTCACTTTCCAGTGAATACGTTATAGATAATGTTCTGCCATCAGAAATTACATCATTAATTGTAACCTTAACTCCATTACTCTCTCTCGTCATATTCAACTCAGTCGAAAATTCTTTATAATTTTCATATAACCCTGTTCTACCATTATCTAAAAATCGGAATATGTCACCTACAATTGGCAATCCCCCCGCATATGTAGGAAATCCGATACCGAGTGTTGCAACTGATAATCCTACTAAAATAGATGCAGCAGCGACACCTTTTTTCCAACTTTTCATCTTTTTCTTCGTACGTATCGATTGTTTTACATTTCGTTTTACTTTTTCCTTTTCAATTTCAGAAGCCTCAATTTCTTCTAGTTCTTTTTCATCTATATCAATATCATTTAATAGTTCATAAATGTCTTTCATATCGCACTACCTCCAAAACTAATATTCGTAGCATTTTGTTGTAGTTTCTTTTTCCCCCGGTACACTCGATTATCAATTGCTGCCCGAGTTAATCCTAACTTGTCACCTATTTCCTCTGTCTTCATACCAAGTAAATATTTCATAATGAACACCTTTTGATCTAGCGGTTCTAATTGATTAATGAGCTTCAATAATTCTTCCCTATCTTCCATAAAGATTAATTCGTCTTCTGCTGATTTTTCTGTACTGATATGAAACTCATCTGAAATGATTTCTACTGTTTTAGTCGATTTCCGGTAATAATCAATTGCTTTAAACTTCGCAATCGCTGCAATCCACTTTTTAAAATCGCTCGGCTCTCCATGAAATTTATTTGCGTTATTCCAAATGGAAAGAAATATATCGTTTATACATTCCTCTATGAGTCCATCATTTTGAATTGGAAGTAGAACTTTATGCGTGATTCCCTTTATGAGTGGTAAGTATGTATCGACAACAAATTCTAACGCGTCTTCTTTTTGCCGTTGTAATCTTTTTATAAAATTTTTCTCATTTGATTTCATGTAGCGATTCCCCTTATTGTTTTGTAAAAGCTTTTACACCCTATATAACGTCTGAGAAAATTTTTTCTCTCATCTTTTTTATTTTTTGTATGTAATGGAATACTTTTCCTTAGCCATTGTCTCACATAACTATGCGTTCAAAGAAAATTTTCTCAAGTCTACAATTTGGTTCATGTAGTACACTATTTATATAGTCATTCTTTAACTTGGTGTATATTTTATTTCGTTAATCTACTATTTTAAATTAGGAGATGAGATATGTATGTGTGGAATTACAGGTTGGGTAGATTGGAAAGAAGACCTTTCAAATCAACATGTTATTTTAAAAAAGATGGCAAATAGTATTCAGCATCGTGGTCCGGATGCTGAAGGATTTTGGTTTTCACCTCGCGCAGCTTTTGCACACCGCCGATTAATCGTAATAGATCCTAAAGGAGGAACGCAGCCAAAAACATTTCGTGCTGGTGATTATACGTATGCTCTTACTTATAATGGAGAAATTTATAATTTCCGTGAACTTAGAGAGCAGCTTCAAAAATGTGGGCATGCATTTGAAACCCATTCAGATACAGAAGTATTACTACATGCTTATTTAGAATGGAAAGAAGACTGCGTACGACATTTAAACGGAATTTTCGCTTTTGCCTTATGGGATGATCAGAAGCAACAATTGTTTTTAGCAAGAGATCATTTAGGTGTAAAACCACTCTTTTTTACAGAAAGAAATGGCAGTATTATTTTCGGCTCTGAAATTAAAGCATTATTAGCGCATCCATCTGTCCCTGCTGAAATTGATGCGGATGGAATAAATGAAGTATTTGGATTAGGCTTATTTCGCACTCCAGGATGTGGCGTCTTTAAAAATATTCAAGAAGTACGTGCTGGACATTCTATAACATTTACACGTCATAAAAAAGTAGTTACGAAGTATTGGAATTTAGAAAGTAAGTTCCATACAGACTCTATAGAAGATACATCTTCGCATATTTTATCTATTTTACAAGATACAGTAAAAAGACAATTAATTGCCGATGTTCCTCTCGTTTGTATGTTATCAGGCGGATTAGACTCTAGCGGTATTACTGCACTTGCGGGTAAAGAATTTGCTGCTGAAAATAAAACACTTCATACGTATTCTGTTGACTTTGTAAATAGCGCAAAAGACTTCGAACTGACATTTGCTCGCACTGGTTTAGATGCACCTTGGGTAAAACGCGTTTCTGAACATGTCGGGACAGCGCATCATGATATTATTCTGAATGCTGAAGAATTAGCAAATCAATTATTCGTTCCCCTTCATGCAAAAGATTTACCGAGTGCTGGTGAAATGGAAACTTCACTATATTTACTATTTTGCGAAATGAAAAAAGATGCGACCGTAGCTTTATCCGGCGAATCGGCTGATGAAGTATTCGGTGGATATCCTTGGTTTCATCAAGAAGAACTACTATATGTAGATAAGTTTCCTTGGCTAACAAATTGGAAAAATACATCTCCTCTTCTACTAAATGAAGTAAGTAACCAATGTAATCTAGAAGACTATATTGATACACGATTCCAAGAGGCGGTACTTGAAGTACCTACTCTTGAAGGCGAAAGTAAAAAATCCGCGAAACAACGTCAAATGTTTTATTTATTTTTAACACGATTCCTTCCTTTCTTACTTGACCGTAAAGATCGCATGAGTATGGCTGTTGGATTTGAAGTTCGTGTACCGTTTTGTGATTATAGATTAGTTGAATATTTATGGAATGTTCCTTTCAACATAAAAAGTATTGATAATATTGAAAAAGGCATTTTACGTAGAGCACTACAACCAGCTTTACCTGACGATGTACGCAATAGAAGAAAAAGCGCTTATCCAACTTCACAAGATCCACTCTACTTACAAACAATCCGTAATTTAACACTTGATATGTGTAACAATAAAAACAATCCTATTTTCTCACTTATTAACCATTCCATCTTACTTTCAATTGCTGATCAAAGTAATAAAGAGATTAACAATTTTGAGGCAAGAAGTGCCATGGAGTATATGCTACAAGTAAATGAATGGTTGAAAACATATCACATCCATATTGCTTAACAAAAAGGAGTTCAAGGATAAAAACCTTGAACTCCTTTTATATTAATTAGCACATTGTTTATTATCAGTATCAATAGACCATCCAATAATCGTGGCACAGTCTCTACCTTTCCACTGCAGTACATTTGTTAATACGGGCTCAATCTGTAAGCTATTTCCGTCGTGCAATATTTCTACTAAAGATTGATCATCATCAAACCTTCGTTTGTCACACTCTAAAATACCGTCCGTTGCCATTACAATGTGATTCATTCCTTTTTCTAATCCTCTTACACCTGACGTAAAGCAAGGTGTATTTGCTGCAAAAATATTTTTCCTGCCAATATATTCGTAATTCTTCCGCTTATTTAATCGTCCTTTTCCATTTTTCGTTTTCTCAGAATGGAATAAATACGCGAAGCAATCACCAACTGATAACCAATATAAAAATTCGCCTTTTCGTAAACAAATTAAGCAAGCGAGTTCCTCATCATCTTGATCACACTTTTTAATAAATAACTCATCTGTAAATAACGCTAATAAGTACATATGTGTATGATGAAAAGCTAAATGTATTGGATATGAGAATAACTCTTTTAGTTTTTCTTTTCTTTCCGAAATCGCTTCTATTATATAATCTATATTTTTTGTTTTGTGATGTGTATCAAAAATCATAACAAATTCAAATTGTAATTCAGGATCCCACCAAGCCAGCACCGCATCTCCTCGTTCATATGCATCACTCTCTTGATTTCCCCCATATACGCCGACTGAAAGAGGACCACATTTTTCAACATGTATTTCATCTACATACATCTGTTCATGACTAATCCATTTGAATGTATTCACAGCTATCATCCTCTCTCTTGCTAAATGTATACCTTTACACATAGATTACCTTATATTTCAATAAAAATAAACTTTTTCAACATTTTTTATCCAAATAAAAGGATTTTATTTCTAAAACAACGAATATATCTTACTATACGATATAAAAAGGGGATTTATTATTATGAACAACATTAATCAACATTGGGAGAGCATTTATTATCACTTACGATACGAATACGAGGACAACCTTTCCCACCAAGCAATTCGTATTTTACAAATCGTTTCTCGTGAGAAAGATATAACAATTGGAAAAGTCGCTACTGAGCTTAGTCTTTCTCATAACACAGCGTCTGAACACATAAAGCGCCTTATTCAAAAGGGCTTCATCATTAAAGAGCGAAATAAAAAAGATGAAAGAGTTGTAAACCTTACATTAACAATTGAAGGAATTGAAGTATTAGAAAAACATACTTTACTAGATAAAGAAAAGATAAAAATATTAGAATCACAGTTATCAAAAGAAGAACAACAATTAATTGAAAAAGCATTTTCGTTATTAGCGAAGGAGGCAAAATATGCATTTCCTCGTTAAAGTAATCGTTTCGGCACTTATTATCGGCATTATCACTGAAGTCGCTAAACATTACAGTACGATAGGTGGCTTTATTGCTGCCCTTCCTCTCGTGAGTTTACTTAGTCTATTTTGGATTTCATTCGAAGGCGGGAATAAACAAGAATTGAGTCAATTTGCTTTAGGGGTATTATATGGATTCCCCGCATCAGCACTACTATTATTTATCGTCTATATTGGTTTAAAAAATTCATTTACACTTAGTACATCTGTCCTACTCGGTATAGGTGTTTGGTGTATCGTTTTTGCTTGTCAAAAATTATTTCAAGCTTAGGAGGAATTAACATTCATAAATTTGTAGAAATAATGGGGCAAAATATAGAAGTACATATAAAAGGAAGTGGTAAACAAACTGTAGTCATTCAAACCGGAATGAGTTGCTCATTTTATGATTGGTTTCCTATTATAGAAAAGCTTTCAGAGCACTTTACAGTCGTTTCATACCATCGCCCAGGTTACGGAAAAAGTGATTTAGGCAATCAGCCGCGTACAATAAGGCAAGTTACAAAAGAGCTACATATGTTACTAAACAAACTAGCTATTCAAGAGCCATTTATTCTAATCGGTCATTCCTATGGAGGATTATGTGCACAACATTTTGCGATGTTACATGAAGATAAGCTGCAAGCACTTATTTTAGTTGATTCTACTTCGATGAACTTACACCGTTTAGATAAACTTCATTTACCAATTTCTGATCAAACTGATTCTGATGATGTTTGGTTTCAAAAATATAATATATATTCCAAAATGGATGTAGACACACTTTATAATGAACTAAAACCTGTGCTCACCGATCAATCAAAACAGCAAATTGAATTCTCTACCTCGTCTTCATTATATAAAGCGACAGCTTCTGAACTATCGGAGTGGAAAAACTGTGCTCTCTCACTAAAAGAGCTATGTAAAACATTAGAAATACCATTAATCGTTATCGGTAGAGATCCTCAATATTCTATTACTCAATTGACTAATGGCGGCATGCCAAAAGTGGAAGCAACACAACTTGAAGCAATGTGGCAAGAACTAATTCACGAACAATTACACCTCGCAACTAACAACCAATATATTCTTGCCGAACATGCTAGTCACGGTATAGAAAATGATCGACCAGATATTATTATTGAGGCAATTCATTTCTTACAAATAAAAAAAGGAAGCAACTAAAGCTGCTTCCTTACTTATCTATTCATAATCTTCTTCATCATCGATTTCTTCGTAATATGAACTTCCATTACTTACATATATAGGGCCATTCGCAACATCAATACGTAGTACCCACGCCCATGGCACAGCTAAACGTTTATGTATCGCTCGCCAAAAGCTCATTGATTTTCTTTCGTACTCCTGGAACTCCTGAAGTAACTCTTTGTAGGAGGAACCGTCTAACTGAATATTTGCTTCTAACAAACGAGAATGGGCATAGTACTGTAACTCTAGTTCAGCAGCAATTTCCATTTCTTCTTCCGTTGCCATACCAATAATTGTTCCATCTTCTGGTGCAATTTCATATACGTTTTGAACTTCAATAAGCCCTTCTTTCTCTTTCTCAAACATGTAAACAGCCTCCTTTAACATATATTTTTTATGTTACAAAGTCATACTTCTACAATAACTTCTCTCTTTCCTCTTTTTTTGATAAACTTTTACAAAATATTTAACCGATGACCTGTTTTCTCTATTCTTTCAGCAGAAATGAAACGATTTTTATCAAAATTTAATTGATACACATCAGGCATATGAAGTGTTTTCCAAAACTCAAAGTCATATTTCGAATTAAAATAATTCATGAGTAATACCATAATATTTCCATGCGTACCTATTACAATATTCTTACCTTCATATTGTTTTAATATATTTTGCATACATATTACAGCGCGCCTTTGTGCGACATCATTCGATTCTCCGCCTTCGTATGCAAAACTCCAATCTTCCCACACATTCTGCATAGCATCATTAAAATTTGATACCGGTTCTGTGCTCAATAATCTTTCACGCAAATCTTCTTCTGTTTGTATTAATAATTTATATGTATTCGCAATTCCTTGTACAGTTTGGATTGCTCTTTTATACGGGCTAGAAATCACAACATCAATATGTTTATCTTTTAATAAGCGTGTTACATTCTCTGCATCTAAGTAACCTTTTTCAGATAAAGGTCGCTCCCGTTCTTCTTTTGTATAGGTAGAATGGGCATGGCGAACGAAATAGATTGTTGTCATTTATTCATCTCCTTTTTCCGTTTCTACCCAAATTCAATACATTACCATCAAATCCCTTTACCTTTATAATAAGTGCTTTCAAATTTAAATGTTGATTTTCATATTAATAAAAGGGAAACACCCCATATGGTGTTTCCCTCATTTAAAATAGACTACATTCAATTAAATACTTTATCAATTTTATTTCTATCGTATTCTAATATCCAATCATTATATGTATTATAAATATCCCTAATTGTATCAGGAGAGGTAGCTAATACATCACAACCTCTATCATCATAAACGTGAAATATAGTATTCTTGTTAACATTTATAAAATACACCCTATGAAAAATACTCGGTTTTATTCCCATATCTTGATTACAAATTGCTTTTAGCATAGGAATGTATGTAAAGTCAGAGATTTTACATTTCAAAGTATATCTATGTGTTTTATATGCTCCATCTTCATCTTCTTCTGGAAAAACATAAGGGATTGTATTTTTCTGTAACTTAAACAAATCGGACTTCTCTTTGACATACTTAGAAAAGATATTCAATTTCTGTTTGAAAATTTCACCGTTTGCATAGTCATTTACATCCACTACAATATAAATATCATCTTTTGTTGAATGTAAAAACTGAAATAAAGTAATCGTCCTTTTATAAACGCCTTCTAAATATAGACAATTTTCATAAATGTTATTACAATCATAGTCCACACCTAATCTAAAACGAATACCAATATCCCAATTATAAAATAGAGGTGGTCTAAGTTCTAAATTCGGAAACGTTTCAAGCATATACTCATTCAACCTCATCTCAATACCTACCTTTAATAGTATGTTGTTTACATAATAAAATTATTTTATTATAATTTATTTCTAAACTCTTCATCTGTTATAGCATCTTGAATAAAATAATTTATATTATTTCTCAGCTTTTGATATACAACTTGATCTTCTATATCGTTAAACATAATTACAACTTCTACTTTATTCCCCTTCTTATCTGTAGTATACAAGCTTTTTGTCAATACGAATGCGGTAGAACCACCTTTTTGCCCCGCAAATTCTAACTTACTATTATTAACTGTTCCTTTGAAAATATTCTCGATTTCTTCTTGCATTAATTTAGGAAAATAATTTCTACTATTTATTTTTTCCATTATACTCATATAATCTTTAGCGTTTGCACTCACTAATCGATCTGACCAAATTCGCTGAAATTCCATATCTACCTTTAATGGAATTTCACGTTTTTTCCATTCTTCTTCATCTTTCATCCATTCATGAATTTGTAACACATGTTTATTATACTCATCCTTTGACATGTTACGTATCATTTCTAATGATTGATTTTCTGGCTTATGAAGCTCTTTTTCTACATACCCTCTCATATATAGTGAAGCTGTATACGAAGAGAACTTATCATGACTAGTAAGCTCTAACTCTTTTATACTTTCATTTACTCTTTCTATTCCAAGCTTATCTAACAAATATGTTGTATTTGCGTTAGAACTATAATGAATCATTCCTTTAGCGACTTCTTCTAAAGCGATTTGTCCATTTTTCACTAATTCTCTCGCTTTGGCATCTTCTAACCAGTTAGGATGTGCTCCACCATCAGTATCTTTAACGTAATATTTTTCTAGCTCGTGCAATGAAATTTGTTCATCACGACTTATTTTTCCTTCTGACACTTGCTTAGCAAATTCAACTGCTATTACGATTTTTGCCGTACTCGCTAATGGCAATTTTTTATTTTCATTTATAGATGTTAATATCTCACCATTTTTTCTAATCAGTAATGAACATGTCTCATCGTCTTTATGTTCTTTTATATAGGTTAATACGTAATCAGAATCTTTTTTTGACAAATAATACTTCATTATGACAAAGAAAGCTATAATTGCTACTATAATCACTCCTGCAACAATTCCTATAATCTTTAATATGGTCACAATATACCTCCTCTAACAAATTTCCTTCTATATCATAATTATACCGAACTAAATTACAAAATTATACAAAACAGAATAACTCTTCCTACACATAAAGAATTATTATTTTATTTCACACTGTATTGCACGAAAAAATCTCATGAATATGTCTAACATTCACATAACAAAAAAACATGCTTTCATGATGAGAGCATGCTTTGTGATATTCTTCACATTGTTTCGTTAAAAAATTATCTTTTTATTTACCATGATGTAACATTAAATCACTAAGTTCTTCTTCAATATGATTTAATTTCGCAACGCATTCTTTCCATTTATGAATATAACGTGAAACCCCAACGAAAAATAAAACGATAATTGTAGAAAGAATAATACCATACACGATTGCTACAGTACTCATAGTTACACTTCCTTATAATTAGTAATGTTGTTATTAGTTATATTTTTATTATAAACCTTTTTCTTTTAAAATACTTCAATTTCAACTTTTTGTAACAAAATTGATTTTTCTAACATTTCGTTCGTAAAAATGGCATATTTTTCACAAATTATACAAAACTTCACCATATGTACTATTACCATATGAGTTATATTATTAAATAGAATAAAGGGGATGATATACTATGACGACTTGGTTTATTGTGATGTTAGTTGTATTTGGAGCATTTAAAATTATCGTTTCTAGCCTTCCTAACACTGTTATTGAATCCATTATTAGCAAGTACGAAACACATCCACAACTTGACGAAGAGAATGTGACTATTACAATTCACGGAAATAACGTAGAAGGCGAAAAGAAATCAAAAATTATTCATGATTTTAACGAAGGTTTATTTTTAGATCGCTATTATGCACCACCCCATAATGAAGGCACTCCTTTAATTATCAATGCAAAACGTGGTAAAAAAGATTTCACATTTTATATTTACAGTCATGAAGAGCATGTTGATGTTGTAAAACAATATAAAAAGAAGGTAGTTGCTTATAGTTTACGCTCTAAAAATCTTCAAAACAGTGATATGTTCGTATCAGCTGATTTGTATAGTGATAATAAAGTTATTGAATTTTGACTAAAAAAGATAAGAGCCTTACTACATTCTATATGCAGCAAGGCTCTTTAAAGTTGTTTCAAATTATATCCATCTGCTTATGTAATGCTTAAAAAATGAATAATAAAGTTGTTTACTTCTTATTAAACTAACGCCCCCGTTAGTTTAAGTGTAACTCTTCACAATTATTTGATATTATATAGATAAATAGAAATATAAATCAGAATTTAGTTTATAGTTATAAAAATAAGTTATTTATACCCTTATAATTCTTCAGAAAGGAGAGTGTATGAAAAAGACTATTGTTTTTGTATTAACGATATTTATATTATTCTCAGGATTCGCAACACAAAGTTATGCGTTGTCAGATTCGAAATCTGTGGCAATACAAGCATTGCTAGATGATGCCTGTCGTACGTCAGGTGTGCCTGGAATGTCACTCTCAATACTTGCTGATGGTGAAGTGTTCTACTTTTCTTCTGGGTATGCAGATCTTGAAAAGGGACTGTCTGCAAGTGAAAATACACTCTATGAGTTGGCCTCGGTGAGTAAAGCTTTTACTGGTATGGGGATTTTGCTATTGGAAGAGCAAGGGCTGCTATCAATGACTGACCCTATCCAAAAATATTTACCTTGGTTTACGTTAAAGTATCAAGGTAAACCTGTTGATATGCAAAACCTTACACTAAATAACTTTCTTCACCATACCAGCGGCCTAACAAATATTAGACATCTTCAAAATATTCCACAAGGTAATACGCCTGATATGTTGCAAAAGACCGTGGAAACGCTGGTAGATGCAGAATTGGCGTTCTCTCCCGGTGAACAATATAACTATGGAACCGTTAATTATGACGTATTGGGTTTGGTTATTGAGATTGTATCACGACAAAGCTATGAAGACTTTATGAAGGAGCAGGTATTTATACCCTTAGGTCTTCACCAGACGTATGTTTATAAAGAAGATGCTCAAGCCACTGGACAGTTAGCACAGGGCTACCGTTCTTCCTTTTTTATAACAACTCCATTTAACGCTCCGGATTATGCTGGGAATAAACCTGCCGGCTATATCATTTCTAATACAAAAGATATGGCGCGTTGGATGGGCATACAGATGGGTATTGTGCAGGACATACCCGAAATATTTCACAGGGCTATCGAAAAATCACATAGGGGTGATATGTCTGTTTCGGCTGTCAATGATATGTATTATGCGGCAGGTTGGTCGGTAAACGCCGAACAAACGTTTATAGAACACACTGGGGGTAATCCAAATTTTAGTACCGAAGTAGCCATACTGCCAAATGAAAGAACAGCCATCTGCTTACTGAGCAACGGCGCAAATACCAATATAAACCTGGTACTAAAAGTTAAAAATATATTAAACGGCAATCTAACTCAGTCATATGAGATAAGCGGCACACAGCTTTTGGACATCATTTTGTCGTCTACCACAATTATTCTTTGCCTATTAGCCGTTCTGTTATTTTTCTTAGGATTAAGAAAAAGGAAAACGAATGAGCAGCAGCCAATGACAAAAAAGAGAACAATCGTAACAATTATTTTCCTAATCGCTACGATTGCCCAGTGTATAATGTTTTTTGCCCTCGATTGGTCAACGATACTTATTTGGCAAACATATAGTGTTCTTACAGCTTTAATTTCGTCAACATTATTAACAGCAAGCATTACTTGGTTTGTATATACTCACCGATTAGATGCCTCGGTCCGAAAATAAGTATAATGTTAAGTAAATAAATCCTAATTTATCGATATTTTTAATTTAAAAAACAGAAGACACCTCGGTGTCTTCTTTAATGTCATCGACACTTCTCCTAGTTAAACCCACTTGCTATTTCTTCCACTAACCTGCCTCGTTAGTAGAAGAAGGATTTTTAAACAACTATATTATTTTTTAAATGACTTTATTGTAAATTAAACAACTTTATTATCTCTGTACATGATTTAGCTTAATACTCATATATAAAAAGGAATCCACGAAATATGGATTCCTTTTTTCTCATTTACTGAAAAATAAGCTCTGTCTTTAAACTATCTTTCGGTAACAACCAGTCTTTTTTCTCTAAACTCCCCATTAATAATTCCCTTTGTTTTGTCGCAATACTTTCTTCATTTGTTTTAAATGACACTTCTATTACGAAGTCATCTTCTAATTTTCCGGTATTACTTAATGGCCAAATTTCAATATTTGCTTTTATGTTTTCAAACTCTCCTGTATATCGTTTCATTAATACAGGACCGTAAATACGAGAATTCTTTAACATTTCTTCTCCCCAATTTGTATACAACCATTTGTTCATTTTCCCTGGTAATTTTTCTATTAACATGTTTTGAGCAGCTTGTTCATTTGGTAAATCAAGTATCCCATATCCTTTAGTACTGTAGCTTTTCTTATTTGAAATGCTTAATGTTTTCTTCTCAAATCCCCAATCTATTTCCGCCTCATAACTATCCGTATTACTATCGAATCCTTCTTTTTTAGCTACTTCTAGTGCATCTTGAATTACACCATTTTGAATAGGATATCTTTTTTTATATGTTAGTTCAAAATCTTTACTAAATTCTTTCTTTCGAATTCTAGCAAACCAACCTTCATCGCTTAAACTTTTATTCGCAGTATCTAAAAATTGCACTTGTATTCTTTCATATTTTGTACCAGCATGGAAATGTTCTAGCACCTCTTGCTTCATCTCTTTGTTATAACCTAATACTTGTTCTGGCTTTAATAATAACTTCACTTCAAAACTAGGTTTCATTGGACTAGCAGTAAACCCTTCCTTAACGTTATAAAGGAAACAACAAAAGAAAATGCTTACGAATACAAATACTTTTTTCATATACCTATCCCCTTTGTATTTTAAATGACTTCTATACGTTCCATTGCAAGTGAATATACATTTTCATATCCTGCTGTACTTAGCTTTTGTTGTAATCGATCTGTATCCTCTTTCAAAGCGTGTACTAGCACCGTATGTTCTGGTAATAATGTATTTAACATCTCTTTAACGTCTCTTATACTTTGGTGAACTTTATACGGAACTCGCTTCACCCTACATGTACTCCTTACAGGTTCTTTCATAACTCTTTCTGCAAAACTCCCTTTCGCAATGTGCCCAGTAAAAATAACGGAATTACGTTTTTCATTCCGAAGCTGTTCATAGTATAACTGTGCTCGTTTCGTTTGCATATTCGCATCACTCATTACAACTATTCCGTAACTATTTTGCATACTAATGTCATTATCCATCACTATTATGTTTCTTTTTAACCTCTCCATAATCCATTTAAATTCTTCATTATTTTTTATCCAATCTTTATATGCGAACATCTCTTCAAATCCAGCCAAGATTTCTTTATCTACTATAAGAGGAAATTCTTTATATCGTTCATATAAATACAATACTATATCTTGCGCCCTACCAAGTTGTGGCAGCGGTAATAATGCTATTCCTTTATTTTGCATAACTCGTTCAATTTCTGCACATAGATCGTCTAATCTTTCATTTTGCGAAACATCATCTGTGTGATAAGCGGCATCTACAATTGCAACTTTTATATTGTGGCCCAATTTCTCAGGTAAATTAGCTCGTAGTATATTAGACTCTGCTGAATAGTCGCCTGAATAAAATACGTATGTATTACACATATCAACTAAAAACCAAACAGCTCCTAATACATGCCCACTATATCCCCATTGAAACCGCAATGTAGGAGTAATTTGTATCCATTCATTTGGATTACTAATCTCATCAATACATACATAATTTAAATCTTTTATATTTTGGTCGATATAAGGTAAATTCCACCCTTTCATCACATTATAGTTTCTCCATTTTTCATAATATAACGGCAGTTGCTCCTTCGTATAACGAGTCGTCCAAATTTTTTTCTTATATCCATACTTCGCTAATAAAGGTAAACCCATCGTATGATCTTCATGAATATGTGATAAAAATACCGCATCTAAAAACGGAACAGCTTCTCTCTCTATTTTTGGATAACTATTCTCATATGATCGATTAATACCACAATCAAATAATATTTTCGCCTCTTTATTTTTTACAAAATAGCAGGAGCGACCGTATTCTCCTGCTCCTCCCCATACTTCCACTCTCATCATGCTACCCCTTTTCGTTTTTGCTCCATATGTTGCAGCAGTAATAAGCATATTGTTGTAAGTCCAACAGAAACAACGGCCATCGCCATTCCTATAGATACTTCACCCTGTTCAAATTGAGCAAAAATAAATGTTGCTGACGTTTCTACTGATGGAGGTAATACGAGAAGCGATGCTACTAACTCTCTTATCGAAATTGTAAATGTCATCGCCCATCCAGCAAGAATACCCGGGATAATAAGAGGCAATATTATTTTTCTAAAAATATAAATATAATTTCCAGAAAAAATACTTCCGGCCTGCATGAGAGAATCATCAATTTGTCCAAGTGATGATTTTACATACTGCACTGTGTAAGGTAAAAAAAGAACAACATACGTTACGATAACCATGACTGGTGTATTGTAAATTGACAGGGGCATATATGGTGAATTCCAAAACAAAATAAGACCTACCACCATAACGATTCCTGGTACCATATTCGGTAACATACCGCACATATCAAGCCACTTTTCAGAGGATTTTTTCCCCTTTCGAATCATAAGTGCCAAAAAGACTCCAATAATTACCGCAATAATCGCTGTTACGAGCGAAAAAAGAAAACTATTCCATAAAGCCTCTAATCCCGGAGATCCCATCGTAAACAATGCCTCATAATGGCTTGTTGTTAAGTTATTTACATGTAATCCGCCGCCTCTTAATTTTGACAAAGAAGCAATAAGTATAGAAAAGTATGGAATTCCAATTGATACGATTAATAAACCAATTACATACATCCATGCTACAACGCGCGTAAATATAGACAATGTATACCTTTTAGATTTCACACCTTTTCCACTAACCATTGCATATGAATACTTTCGATTCAATACATTTTGCATATACCAAATGAGCATACAAGCACTAAGTAATAAAGAAGATAATGCTGTTGCACTACTAAAATCAATTGGCCAACTCGAAATAAATTTATGAATTTCTGATGTTAATACGTGAAATCCTATTCTACGTCCGAATGTAGCCGGTGTTCCAAATTCAGCAATCGTCTTTACGAAAATGAGTAAAGCACCCATTACATAACTTGATACTAATAACGGCAATATTATTTTTCTTAAACGATAGAAAAAACTTCCGCCATGAACTGCTGCAGCTTCTTCTTTACTACTCCCAATCTGAAGTAACGTATTTTTCAGCATGAAATAAAGGAATGGGAATAAATGCAGGCTCATAATTAAGACCATACCTCCTAAACTAAAAAACGATGATGAAATCGTCTTTAGCATCGGAAGAAATTGTTCAAAATAGCCGTTAGGTTGCATGAACAAAACCCAGCCCATCGATCCAATATACGGCGGTGTCATAAATGGAATCATAAAAACAATATCTAACTTACTATACTTTCCTACATTTGTTTTGCTCATAATAAATGCCAATGGAAATGCAAATATTGTAGCTCCTATTACAACAAGTACACCTAGAAGCATCGAATTTAGAAAAATCCCAGCTAATCCACCACTCTGCATCACTTCAAAAGGCTTTAAAAAATTCCAACTGCTATTTTCATATACACTAGAAAATAAAATAAGAAAAAGTGGAATGACGATTAACATCACCACAAGTAATAACGCTACCGTCATTCCAACTTGTCTTACTGATACGAATCGATTTACCATGGAATCACCATCTTATTGAAATACTTTCTTAAATTGTTTTCCTATTTCATCTTGCTCTTTCTCAACTGTTTTCCAATCAATATTTAATACTGGAATCTCTTCTACATTTGGTCTATTTTCAGCTTTTATATCTGTTCTACCTGGCAATAAATACGCTTTAGCAACTTGTTTTTGCACATCATCTGATAATAAATAATCAATAAACTCTTTTGCACCCTCTACATTTTTACTATCCTTCATAATCCCCGCTGCACGTGGGCTAATAACTGTTCCGCTTTTTGGATATACGATATCAACAGGTTCCCCCTTTGCTTTTGCGCTGTACGTCATATAATCAACACCCGCAATTACCATATCTTTCGCACCTGTTACAACTGGATCTAACGCTTCCTGATTTGCTCCTGCTACTGTAACTTCATTTTTCTTAACCTGCTCAAGTAAATTCCATCCATCTTGTCCATTCTTTTTCACGTATCCTGTTACAAAATCTAATGCTGAACCTGAAAGTGCTGGATCTGGAAGGTTCGCTTTCCCTTTCCATTCTCCTTTCGTTATATCGCTCCAATCTTCAGGTGCTGTCTTCACATTTTTTGTATTGTATACAATTCCTAATGCTGAAGCACTATACCCGAAATAATGTCCTTGATCATCTGACCATTCAGAACGCAGCTTATCAGCTTGTTTCGCTTCTTTATAAGCTAACGTTTGCCCCTCTTTCTTTAACCCTTCCATCGCTGGTAAAGAAGCGAGTACGACAACATCAACGACTGGATTTTTCTTTTCAGCTTCCATTCTCGCTAAAATTTTTCCAGTTGTCCCTTGAAACATTTCCACTTTTATACCAGTTTTCTTTTCAAAGTCCTTTTGTATTTTTTCTGCTAATCCTTTTGGTCCTGCACTATATACAACAATTTTCTTTTCATTCGAATTTTTACTCTTTGCATCTGCATTACCTGTCTTTGAACTACAACCTGTTACTACAGTAGAAAATAGTAAAGTACATACAAATAAAGACTTAAGCGAACTGAATTTCTTCATACGATTCTCCCCCTATATGATGAATACATTTTTTTGGTACATATAACGATACTGGTTTCCCGATGCTTAGCTTACTATTGTTATAGGCTGTCCAGATGCCTAAAGTCCCCATATTTATTTTCACTTCATAACGTTCCCCTACATATGTAACGTGCTTAATTTCACCTGTATACATTTCGCACACATCATTTTTTGTCCAACTCACATGCTCTGGACGAATCATTTTTTTACCCTCTACAAGCCAATTCGCCTTACCAACAAATTTGGCAACAAATTCATGAGACGGTTTCACATAAATATCTTCCGGTGTTCCTTTTTGTAATACTTCTCCTTGTTTCATGACAATAATTTGGTCTGACATTGACATTGCTTCTGTTTGGTCGTGAGTGACATACAGTGCAGTTAAACCAATGGAATGAACGATATCCATAAGCTCTATTCTCATTTCTTCTCGCAAAATTGCATCAAGTGCACTTAGTGGTTCATCAAACAAAATAAAATGAGGTTTTGTTACAATTGCTCTAGCGAATGCGACACGTTGTTGCTGTCCACCAGAAAGTTCGTGTGGATACCTTTTCTCCATACCTTGCAAGCGAACTCGCTTTATCGCATCTTCTACTTTTTCTCGTAAATGATTCGTTTGCTTTGTAGCCCTTAAACCAAATGCAACATTTTCAAAAACAGTCATGTGCGGCCATAAAGCAAAATCTTGAAATACCATACCGATATTCCGTTCATGAGGAGATGTCTTTATCTTTTTTGTAGCAGAATACATGCACTGGTCTCCAAAATATATTTCTCCCTTATCCGGTTCTTCAAGCCCTGCTATCATTCTAAGTAAAGTCGTTTTCCCACACCCCGAAGGCCCTAAAAGTGTAGTGAATTCCCCTTGTTTCATTACAATCTGCAACGGCTTTAACGCCTGTGTTTTTCCAAATGTCTTTTCTAATCCACTAATTTTAATATCCATTGCTTCACCTCTCTCCCCTCATTCTTAACCTGCTTTCATTCTATATGGAAGATTTATACTGAATGTTAATGTACTGTAAAGATTAAATTAAAAAACTTCTAATAAACTATTTATTTCTATAGATTTTTTCTATAGTTAAAATAAAAAAGGCGGCAATTCATAATGAATCTCTTAAAATTAGAAATTGTAGTACTTATTAAGAAATACAAAAAGCTTACAATCGTTGCAGAAAAACTTGGCGTTAAACAACCAACTATTACATTTCATATAAAAAGCTTAGAAGAAGAACTCGGTGTGTCTTTATTCGAATTACGTTCTGGAAGGTATTTCTTAACAGAAGCTGGTGAGGCTTTGCATCATTATGCTTCTAAAATAGATGCACTTATGAAAGAAGCTAGACGTGTCACGCAAGAGTTTAAAGATTTTCATAAAGGTGCTATAACAATTGGTGCTAGTTATGTACCAGCGACTTATCTTTTGCCAGAAGTCGTTCATCAATTTCAATGTGAATTTCCCAATATAAAAATAACACTACTAGTGAAAACAGCCCCTGAAATTCGAATGATGCTACAAAATCACGAAATCGATCTTGGGATAA
Source organism: Bacillus cereus group sp. BfR-BA-01524 (assembly GCF_022662595.1). Classification (NCBI taxonomy): domain Bacteria; kingdom Bacillati; phylum Bacillota; class Bacilli; order Caryophanales; family Bacillaceae; genus Bacillus; species Bacillus cereus group sp. BfR-BA-01524. The sequence continues at coordinate 93,712 of NZ_JAKUDW010000012.1, forward strand.
TTTCCGATGCTCCATTTGATGAACCACTTTTAAAACAAACGAATATAATGCCCGATACACTTGTTCTTGCCTTTTCCAAAGAACATCATTTTTCAAAGAAAGACAATGTATCGTTACAAAATATCGAAAAGGAACGCATACTATTGCATCGTAATCCATCTACAACGAGAGATTTACTTACACAATGGACGTTAGCGCACAACATTACATTCCAATCTGAAATTGAATTAGACTCATTAGAAACGATGAAACAAATTTTAAAATATGGTAATGGAATTGCCTTTATTTCTAAACTTGCTATCGAGCAAGAAATACAACGAAATGAGCTATGCTATATACCAATCCCTGAATTTGAATTTCAGCGTAACATTTATACGATTCATCATGAGGACAGATGGAATTCTAAAATCATTTCTTTTTTACTACAGAGCATCACTTCATTTGCAACAAAAAATTAAAAGGCTGTCGTTATGCACGACAGCCTTTTAAACTATAAATCTATTTATTTTTCTTT